>JASIKV010000499.1 GCA_030049455.1 Terriglobia bacterium | reverse complement strand
CCTCACCTCGCCGCCGATAATAATGAGTGAAGAGGCTGGAACAAATTCAGAAGTTGCGAGGAAAACATCATGCCGGAAGAGCGAACGGAAAAGACCAAGGCGGTTGACCTGGCGCTGACGCAAATCGAGAAGCAGTTTGGCAAAGGCTCGATCATGCGCCTGGGCTCGAAGGACGTTCTGGTGCAGGTTGACATAATTCCCACCGGAGCCATCTCCTTCGACGCGGCCTTGGGCGTGGGCGGAGTTCCGCGCGGCCGGGTGGTTGAGATCTTCGGCCCGGAATCGAGCGGCAAAACCACCATCGCTCTGCACATCGTGGCGGAGGCGCAGAAGCGCGGCGGCATGGCGGCTTACGTTGATGCCGAGCACGCGCTCGACGCGGTCTACGCCAAAAAGCTGGGCGTGGATGTCGACAACCTGCTGGTCTCGCAGCCCGATTACGGCGAGCAGGCGCTGGAAATCGTGGAGACGCTCGTGCGCTCAAACGGTATTGACGTGCTGGTGGTGGATTCCGTTGCGGCGCTGGTGCCCAAGGCCGAGCTGGACGGCGACATGGGCGACTCGCTGCCCGGCCTTCAGGCGCGGCTGATGTCGCAGGCGATGCGCAAGCTGACGGGGATCGTTTCCAAGTCCAAGACCTGCCTGATTTTCATCAACCAGATTCGCGAGAAAATCGGAGTGATGTTCGGCAACCCCGAAACCACCACGGGCGGCCGCGCGCTGAAGTTTTACTCCTCCGTGCGCGTGGATATTCGCCGCATTGCCTCCATCAAGGACGGCGACCGCGTGGTGGGCAACCGCACCAAAGTGAAAATCGTCAAAAACAAGATAGCGGCGCCTTTTCGCGAGGCGGAATTTGATATCCTCTACGGGGAAGGAATCTCGCGTGAGGGCGACCTGATTGATATCGCCGCCGAGCGCAACATTCTGGAAAAGAGCGGCGCGTGGTTCTCCTACGGCGGCGAGCGCATCGGGCAGGGCAGGGAAAACGCCCGGCAGTTCCTGCGCGACAATCCCGACGTTCGAAAGAAGCTGGAAGCCGAGGTGCGCAAGACGCTGAATATCCATACGCACCATGAGCCCGCCGCCGCACCTGCCGCTGAAGCGGCATCCGCCGGCCGCGGCAAGAAGTAGGCAGATTTGTGACACCTCCACTTCCGGCTGTGAGAGTGGGTTGGGTTACGGCTGCGCGGGAAGATGTGAAGACCTCTATTTTTCTATGGAAGAACATGTCACGCAAAGACGCAAAGCACCGCCAAGAAAGCAAAGTGCGTGTGCCTTGCTTGACTTTGCGTGAGATTGTTTGCTTTTGCACAGCTTCTACTGCCTGTGATTCTTAATGGCAAGACCTTCCGCAGTTGACCGGCGCCAGCGGCCACCCGCAGAAGGCTAACGACGACCTTTAAACCCGGGAGACGCGAGCAGAACTTGCAAAGAAAACTTGCCAATCTGGCCTTGGCAACGGTGTGGTTGTTGGGGATGAAGGGTGCACTCGGCGCCGCGCCGCGCGACGGATCCGAGGCTGCCGATATTACCGCCGCGACTGCTCCCAAGAAAACCGCCGCGCCCGCCGCGCGCAAGACCGCCGCGCCCACCAGCCAAAAGGCCACGAATTCCACTGCCCCCGCCGCCCTTCGGAAAACCACAGCCGCCACCACGCATCGATACGTAAGCCCCTGGCCTGCCACCGTCGATCCCACCATCGGAGACAATCTGGCCGGCGAAGATCCCGTCGTGCGCCAGATGGCCTTGAGCGCCCTGGGAAAAGTGAATGGCAGCGTGGTGGTGGTCGATCCCAACACCGGGCGAATTCTCAGCATGGTGAATCAGAAGCTGGCGCTTTCCAGCGGCTTCACGCCGTGCTCCACCATCAAGCCCGTGGTGGCGTTGGCCGCGCTGCACGAGGGAATCATCACTCCTGAGACCAAGCTCTACGTCCCCAACGCCGGCCGAATCGATCTGGGGGACGCGCTCGCCCGTTCCAACAATTTCTTTTTCCGCAAGCTGGGCCTGGAGCTCGGCTACGACCGCATCACGCAATACGCGCGCGAATTCGGATTGGGAGAGCAGGCCGGGCTTGACATTCCCGATGAGTCACCCGGAGTTTATCCCGATGCGCCGCCCAAGCTTGGCGGCATCGGCCTGATGGCGTTCTGCGGGACGGGAATTGAAGCGACGGCGCTGCAGATGGCGGCGATATTTTCCACGCTCGCCAACGGAGGCACGCTTTACGCCCTGCAATATCCGCAGACGCCCGAGGAAATCGCGGCGTTTCACCCCGTCGTGCGCCGCCGGCTTGACGACCTGGCCGCCTACATTCCTCAAATCCGCGACGGGCTGGAAGGCACGGTGCTCTACGGCACGGGCCGGCAGGCTTACGATCCGGATTTTTCCATCTTCGCCAAGACGGGAACGTGCAGCGAAAACGGCGCGCACCTGGGCTGGTTTGTTTCTTACGGCGGGCAGGCGCAGTCGCCCTACGTGGTGGTGGTTCTGCTGCGCGGCAGCTACCGGATGCACGGCACCTTCGCCTCCCAAATCGCCGGCCGCTTCTACCACGACCTCGCGCAGAAAGGGCGTGCCGCCGAAGCCGGCAATGAGATTCCCACCCCCATCGACTCCGGCCATTGACCTGTTCCCCCTCATTCGATGGAAGGATGGCGATGACTCACTCGCCGGGCAAGAGCTTATTCCCTGCGGGATTGAATCCCGCTTGCGGAGGCTTGCCACCTCGGTTGTAATAGACCTTGATGGACGCGAAGCGCGAGGCTGCTGCGGAAATCGTGCGCCGGCTGCGGGCGGCGGGGTTTGAAGCCTACTTTGTCGGCGGGTGCGTGCGCGATATGCTGATGGGCCGCGCGCCGAAAGACTACGACGTGACCACGGCCGCGACTCCCGAACAGGTCGTGCGGCTGTTTCCGGAGGCGCTCACGGTGGGCGCGCAGTTTGGCGTGGTGATCGTGCCCCGCGAGGCCGGCAACGTGGAAGTGGCCACCTTCCGCAGCGACGGGATTTACGCCGATGGGCGGCATCCGCAGGAAGTACGCTACTCGCAGACGGCGCAGGAAGACGTCAGGCGGCGCGACTTCACGATCAACGGCCTGCTGTTTGACCCGCTAAGCGACCAGGTGCTGGACTTTGTCGATGGGCAGGCGGATCTTCGCGCCCGCCGGCTGCGCACCATCGGTGATCCCGTCGAGCGCCTGAGCGAGGACCGCCTGCGCATGCTGCGCGCGGTGCGCTTCACGGCGCGCTTCGGCTTCAAACTCGATCCCGCGGCGCTGGAAGCGATTCGCCTGATTGCCCCGCAGATTCACTCCGTCAGCGCCGAGCGCGTTCGCGACGAAATCATCAAGATTCTCACTGAGGGGCCGGCACGCGCGGGATTCGTGCTGTTGGACGAAGCAAACCTGTTGCAGGAGATTCTGCCGGAGATCAAAAAGCTGCAGGGCGTCGAGCAGCCGCCGGAATTCCACCCCGAAGGCGACGTGTGGATTCACACGCTGATGATGCTCGAAGACCTGCGCAATCCCACTCCCACGCTGGCGCTGGGCGTGCTGCTGCACGACGTGGGCAAGCCGCCCACGTTTTCCGTGCGCGA
>JASIKV010000498.1 GCA_030049455.1 Terriglobia bacterium | reverse complement strand
GCTCCAGATGATGTGCGAATGTGCGTCAATCCAACCCGGGAGCACCGTGGACCCGCGAAGGTCGTAGTCCACCGGCGCGGCCTTCGGATCAATCGCCACGATCTTCGAATCCTCAATTACGATTCGCGTGTCACGCAGGATTCCGCCCCTGCCATCCAGCAGAACGCTTGCAGAGATTACGGTCCGAGGGCGTTGCGCAGTCGGCGGTGCGGAGAGTCCACTCATAACCGTGCAAACTCCCAGAATGCCCATGATGAGTTTTGGCGCTTGCATGTGACCTCTGAGGCGGCAATCCATTCCGGCATTTCCCGGCCCGGGGATATCCCGATTTAAGCACGGCGTCCCGCGCGCGCCAAATATTTTTGCACCCCGCCCGTTACAGGGCCAGGCAGGAGAGGTATACTCCCTGCCGCGCAAACGCACCACAATCTTGAAAGAGCAGAGGGACTCAAAATGAAATATTTCTCTGGATTTCTTTTGGCGATGATGACTCTGGGGACAGCGGCAGCCCAGAACCCGTCTTTCACAATTGAGCAGGTAATGAGCTCGCCGTTTCCGAGCGAAATGGTGGCGGCGCCCTCCGGCGGCATGGTGGCATGGGTCTTTGACGCGCGTGGTATGCGCAACGTCTGGGTTGCGGGGCCGCCGGAATTCAAGGGCCGCGCCCTGACCCATTACTCGGCGGACGATGGGCAGGACGTTGCCGACCTCGCGTGGACACCCGATGCTCATTCCCTCATTTATGTGCGCGGAGGCGATTTTGAGAACCTGCGCGAGGCCCCGAATCCGCGCAGCTTTCCGCAGGGTGTTGAGCAGGACCTGTGGGTCGTTGACGTTTCGGGCGGTGAGCCGAGAAAGCTTGGTCAGGGGCACTCTCCCGCCGTTTCTCCGAAAGGCGATGAGGTGGTGTTCCTCAACAAAGAACAGGTCTGGTCGCTCAAGCTGAGCAGCAGCGAAAAGCCCGCGCAGTTGATTCACGCGCGCGGCACGGCTGAAGATTTGACCTTCTCACCCGACGGTTCCAAGCTGGCATTCGTAAGCGCGCGCGGCGATCACGGTTTTATTGCGGTGTACGATCTTGCCCAAAAAAGTCTGGAATTTCTCGATCCCAGCGTCGATCACGACATCCAGCCCGTGTGGTCGCCGGATGGCAGGCAAATCGCCTTTATCCGAATCCCCGCCAGGGCGGATGGTGAACCGTTTGGCCCGCGCCGCGAAGGTCCGCCGTGGTCGATTCGCGTCGCCGACGTCGCCACGGGGGAGGGCCGCGAGGTTTGGATTGCACACGCAGGTCAGGGAAGTGTTTTTCACGGTCTGGCGGCTCGCCGGCAATTGCTTTGGATGGCGGATGGCCGGCTGGTTTTCCCTTGGGAAGGCGATGGTTGGGAGCGCTTATATTCCATTCCCGCGAGCGGCGGCGAACCACACCTGATGACGCCGGGAGATTCCTTCGAAGTTGAGAATGCGGAAATCACGGCGGACCATCGCTCGGTGGTTTTTAATTCCAACGAAGATGACGTTGACAGGCGGCATCTATGGAAAGAATCGGCAGACGCCGATCACCCCGAGCGTGTTACGGCGGGGAAGGGAATTGAGTGGTCGACGGTTCCGTTGAGCGATGGGCAGCACATCGCTTTGTTGCGGTCTGACGCGCACTGGCCGGCGCGGCCCGCGCAAGTGGGTTCGGACGGAGAAATGCACGATCTGGCTCCGGATTCCATGCCCGAGGATTTTCCCGCTGCAAAGCTCGTTGAGCCCGAGCAGGTTATTCTATCGGGCGCTGACGGTCTGAAGCTGCACGGCCAGCTCTTCCTGCCTCCGGATGAGCGGCCGGGCGAGAAGCATCCCGCCTTGTTGTTTTTCCACGGCGGCTCGCGGCGGCAGATGCTGCTCGGCTGGCACTACATGCAGTATTACCACAATGCATATGCCCAGAATCAATATCTTGCCTCGCGAGGTTATATCGTTCTTTCCGTAAATTATCGCAGCGGCATCGGCTATGGAATGGAATTTCGCGAAGCGCTGAATTACGGCGCCACGGGGGCGAGCGAGTTTAATGACGTGATGGGAGCCGGTTTGTATCTGCGCTCGCGCCCGGACGTTGACCCTGCGCGCATCGGCCTGTGGGGCGGGTCGTATGGGGGCTACCTGACGGCGCTGGGACTGGCGCGCGCCTCCGATCTGTTCGCCTGCGGTGTGGATTTCCATGGGGTACACGATTGGAACCTGGAAATTCCGCACACGCTGCACGCGGAAGATCCGGAGAAACTTGAGGAGTGGGCGCGCGTGGCGTTTGACTCTTCGCCCATGGCGGACGTGAAGACCTGGCGCTCGCCGGTTCTATTGATTCAGGGCGATGACGATCGCAACGTCTCATTTTCCAACATGGTCCAGCTTGTGGAGGCGCTGCGAAAGCAGGGCGTGGAGTTCAAGCAAATCGTCTTCCCCGACGAAATTCACGACTTCCTGACGTGGGAGCACTGGATCACGGCTTACCACGCGTCCGCGGATTTTTTTGCGGCGCACTTGAAAGGCGGCAGGTGAAGTGTTCGCTTTTCGGGGGCAAATCGCCGGAGTGTTTCCCGTTTGTCGTGAGCGCCGTGAATCGACGCAGGAGTTGGCCTCATATTGATTGCGAGAGATTGGCTCTTGCCCTGTGCTTTGACGGATGGCAACGTGAACAGTTGAGCTCGAGTGCCCATTGACCCGGGAGCCGTCAGGGAGGACACATCATGGCGCAGACGATTTATCAGGTGGACGCGTTCACGGGCCGCGCATTCGCCGGAAACCCGGCGGCGGTATGCCTTCTTTCCAATCCCGCGCCCGAAGACTGGATGCGCGACGTGGCGCGGGAGATGAATCTCTCGGAAACCGCCTTTCTGGTCCCGCAAAACGACGGCTTCCACTTGCGCTGGCTGACTCCGACCACGGAGGTGGCCTTGTGCGGGCACGCAACGCTCGCCAGCGCTCACGTTCTATGGGAGACGGGCGTGCTTCGAGCGGACGAGCAGGCGCGTTTCCATACTCTCAGCGGACTGCTGACCGCGGACCGCCAAGGCGGCTGGATTGAGCTCGACTTTCCTGCCAAGCAGGAGGAGACAGCCAATCCCTGGGAGGAATTGGTCAAGGGGCTGGGAATCATGCCGCGCTACGTGGGGAAGAGCCAGTTCGATTACCTTGTCGAGGCGGATTCGGAACGAGCCGTGCGCGGCCTCGACCCCGACTTCACCCTGCTCAAACGTGCCAAGGCGCGCGGAGTGATTGTGACGGCGCGCGCCGAGGGCGGGGAATTTGACTTCATCTCACGGTTTTTCGCCCCCGCTGCCGGAGTGAACGAAGATCCTGTCACGGGCTCGGCCCACTGCGTCCTCGGACCTTATTGGGCGAAGCATCTTGGAAAGACCGAATTCCTCGCGTACCAGGCGTCGGCGCGGGGTGGCGTTGTGAAGGTTCGAGTGGTAAACGGCCGGGTGAAACTGGGCGGACAGGCCGTCACGGTGATGCGGGGAGAGTTGTATTAGAAAGTCGAACATCAAAAGTCAAAGGTCGAGAGCCGAAAGGACCGTCTTGGATCGATCCATATGGAAAGCGCTTTTGCCCGTCACTGATTATCGGTTCGATTCTCCCGGGGCGGGCGGCTGCCAATCCCAATAAACCGTGCATCCCCGCATATCCTCCTTTTGATGGAAGATCTTATTGAGTGCATAGTCCTCCACCAGGTCGCTGCTGCAAGTGGCCGCGCTGGCAAAGGTTCCGTCCGTCAATTCCCGCTTCTGCGTTTCAATAGAGGTAATATGCAGCTTGGCAAGCTGTATAGCTGAAAGTTTCAATTCATGTGAATAGCTGAACTCCATCCCGGAGGGCGGGCGGCGTTTCGATAGAAAATACATCTGCTCCTCGGCAAAGAATTGCTTGCCGGGGGGAGTGACTTGTAGAAGCTTGCGGGTTGCGGCTTCGTACTCCTGCCACCGATTGGAGTCGCTCCGGTCGATGCACAGATCGCGGGCCAGCGAGGCAATACAGATGAGGGAGACGAAAAAAACCGGCCAGAAGGGTTTTCCCGGCCCCATCACGCGATCACCGAGTGCGTACAGGCCGGGAAGCGCGAGGATCGCCGCGAAGGGGACCAAAAGGCAGAAGTACCGGCTGAACGTGGGATGCGCAATCGCCAACTCCGCGCCAATGGCCAGGGCCATCCAGCCGCACAAATAGAATTCCGCGCGCTGATGGCTGCTCCATGTGGATCGTTTGGAGATATAGAACGCGCCGAACACCGCCAACAATCCCATCAAAAGCGCCTGCGAATCGGAAAGCCAGCCCGTCAGGATTTTTAAATCGTGGGTCAGTGGTTCGGGCCAATAGACTTCGCGGAAAATGACGTGGTATTTTACGACATTGAACCAGACCACATCGGGAGACTGCAAAGCAAGATAGAAGACGGGCAAGAAGGGTATTGCCGCGCCGGTTGTGAAGAAAAGCGCTTTGTTCCATCGCCCTCCAGCGTGACTAAAACAGAAAATCCAGACCAACAGCACGGGCGCCACTCCGGCGCTCAGCAGCGATGAAGCCGCGGCGGCTCCTACGAAAATGCCGCTTGCGAATGGCAACCATCCGCCGGACTTCCCCACCGCCGCGACGGCAAGCCGAAAAGCGCACACGGACGTGAACAGGCAGATGCCGTAGGCCTGGCCCAGCGTTCCGAATTCCACCACATTGGTATTGCATCCGATCATGAGGGCGACCGCGAGCGCGCCGGCCACGCGCCAGGAACGCTCGGGAAGTCTGGAAAGCACAAATTGCGCCGCAAGAATCGCCGCCGCGCAGGTCTCAAGCGCCGCCAGGGCGTGCGGCCCGCGCCAGCTTTCTCCCCCCACACGCATCAGAAAGGCATTCCAGTAGGCGTTGAGAGGTGTCTGGGGAAAACAGAAATCCAGATACGGGCGCATGCCGCCCTTGATCAATTGCGCGGCCAGCAGGTGAAATCCTTCGTCTTCGGTGAATGACAAGGTTTGCGAGTACAGCAGCAGGCCCGCTGCCAGCAGCGCCCAGGTTCCGTACAGCCAGTATTCCGGGCTTCGCCAGGCGCGGGCGGCTGATGCGACGGTGGCTGCTTCCGAATTCGAAGGGGAGGGCGGCATCGGCTGCGATGATAGGCTGGTAATCGGCGGGCCGTCAACGCTACGAGGCCTTGATTCCCGCAGGCCGCGTCAAAAGGCTCAGCAGGCTCACTGCGAGTGGCCAGCGAGCCAGCTTTTGGCTTGCTTGATTTGCGGCAAGTCCGTGTCGGCGTACTGCCAGCTCGCGAGGAACTCCCGGTAAGCTTCGGCCGCCTTGGGCACGTCGCCGCCCATTGCGTAGGCCCGGGCGATTCCGTAGAGCGCGTGGCCGCTTTTGGGGCGCCGATTTAGGGCCAACTTGAACTCGGCGAGGGCGTTTTCCCATTGATGACAATTCAG
>JASIKV010000497.1 GCA_030049455.1 Terriglobia bacterium | reverse complement strand
GGACGGGCTCTGCTGGCCACGGACAAGACGACGGAGGCGGTCGATGAGCTCTCCATCGCCAAACGGCTTGCCCCTGAGTATCCGGAGATTCGATACAATCTCGCTTTGGCTTTGGCCAAGGCGAAGCGGCCGCAGGAGGCCGCGACCGAGCAGGCCGAATTTCAGCGATTGAGCGCCCTCGCCCAAAGCAAGCGCTCGGGAGGGGCTTCGGACGCCAAAAGCTCCCCCGAAAATTCAAACGCCCCTGGTGATACCCAGCCGGATCAATCACAGAGCCCACAGGCCCACACCCCTCCTCAGTGAGCTGTGTTAACATCTGGAAAGCTGCTTCTAAAAGAGGGCGGAGCTTGAAATCTCTCGCGCGGCTTCAAGGGAAGGTGCATGAGGAAAAAGGGAAATAGAATTCCGGCAGTCTCACGCCGCAAATTTCTGAAGACGCTGGGGATTGCCGGAGCAGGCAGCGCCGGACTCTGGAAGGGGCGCCCATTTCTTTATGCCTTGCAGGCCGCGCAGGCCGGGCAGGCCCCGCCGGGGCCGGCGGCTTTCGAGGAGATTCCCGGCGCCCAGAGCGGCATCACCTGGATCCATCGGGACGGGCGGTCGCCGGAGTTCTATCTGCCTGAGACTTTGGGCGGCGGCGGCGGGTTCATCGACTACGACAACGACGGCTGGATGGACCTCTACTTTGTGAACAGCGGGAAGTGCGACTTCTATGACCCGCATCCTCCCCTTCGCAACGCCCTTTACCACAACAACCGCGACGGCACGTTCACCGATGTCACGGATAGGGCAGGTGTAGCGGGCGGGGGATTCGGCATGGGCGTGGCGGTAGGCGACTACGACGGCGACGGCTGGCCCGACCTTTACGTCACCCAGTATGAGCGCAGCATCCTCTATCACAACAACGGCGACGGCACCTTCAAGGACGTCACGGAAAGGGCGGGCGTGGCCGCGCCCGGGTGGGCCTCGAGCGCCGTGTGGTTTGATTATGACAATGACGGCAAGTTAGACCTGTTTGTTTGCCGGTCGGTGGATTTCCACAAATCCAACAACCGGTTCTGCGGGAACCCCCACACCGGCGACCGCTACTACTGCATCCCGACGGTCTATCCACCCATGCCCAGCTATCTGTTTCACAACAACGGCGACGGGACCTTCACCGACGTCAGCGAGGCGTCGGGCATCGCCGGCTCGCGCGGCATTGCCTGGGGCGTCGTCGCGACCGACATCAACAACGACGGGTTGTTGGACCTCTATGTGTCCAACGACACCATGCCGAACTTCCTCTTTGTCAACCGCGGCAATGGCAAATTCGAGGAAATCGGGCTGCAATCCGGGACCGGTTACAGCGCCGACGGCCGCGCCCGCTCCGGCATGGGCGTGGACTCCGCCGATTACGATCAGGACGGCTGGATGGACCTCTTCCTGACCGACGTCGACGAGGAAATGTTTTCCCTCTACCATAACAGCCGCGACGAGACGTTCGAAGACGAATCCATCGCCAACGGGATCGGCATGACGGTGCGGTACATGAGCGGCTGGGGCGTGAAGTTCTTTGATTACGACAACGACGGCAACGTCGACCTTTTTATCGTCACCGGCCATCCTGACAATAAGGTGGAGGACCGCTTCGCCATGGTGACGTACAAGGAGAAACCGCTGTTGTGGCGGCACAACGGGGGACGCGACTACAAGCACACTTACGAAAACGTGGGCGCGCAGAGCGGTCCCGTGTTCCAGACAGCCTACCCGGGGCGGGGCCTGGCCATCGGGGACTTCAACAATGACGGCGGAATTGACGCCTTGCTGATTCCAAACGACGGAGCGCCGGTGGTGCTGCGCAACAACGTTGGCAAACAGAACCACTGGCTGGGGATTCGCCTGATCGGTAAGACCTGCAACCCCGACGCCATCGGAGCGATCGTGACTTGGCAGGCCGGCGACCAGAAGCGCACCATGATGAAGATCGCGGGCGGGGGATATCTTTCCGCTCACGATCCGCGCATGGTTCTGGGCATCGGCCCGCGCGCGCAGATGGATTGGGTGGAAGTGAAGTGGCCGCTGCCCAGCGGCAAGGTGGAACGGCTTACCGGCCTTCCCCTCGACCGGTATATTACCGTGCAGGAAGGCAAGGGGATCATAGGCTAGTGCGCGGCACGCGCCCGCGCGTGGAGGGACGCGGCTCCTGCGATTGAAAGGTCGGTCCTGCGGCCGCAGGCTCAAAACCGCCATGACATCGCGCCGGCTGTACATTACCTTTCTTTTTCCCGCCGCATTGAGTGTGGCCGCGGGGTCTAGCCTCGCACGCACGCCCCGGCCGGCGGGCGCTGAGGCTGCTCCGGCCCAAGCCGGCTCGCGCCCCGTTCCCGTTTGCATTTCCTGTCACGAACAGGCCAGGTGGCAACCCGCCACCTCAATGGCCCACGCCCTGGAGACCGTCGAGGAGTGCAGCACCTTCGCCGCGCACCCTCTTCTCACCTTCAAGGATAACAATTACTCGTACCGCATCGAGCGCCGCGGCAAGCAGGTTCTTTACACCGTTTCGGATGGCGAGCAGTCGATGACCGAGCCCATTAGCTGGGTGATGGGCGCCAGTTTCGGTATCGGCGAAACGTTTGTCATCGAGAAGGACGGCAAGTTCTATCAAAGCCGGGTGAGCTATTATCGCCAACTCAAGCGGCTGGACATCACCCTGGGGGCCGAAGGTACCGCGCCGACCAAGCTGATCGACGCGTTCGGACGGGTGATGGACTCCGAAGAGAAACTCAAATGTTTTGAGTGCCATGCCACCAATGCCGTCAAGGGCGACCAGCTTACCCTGAACGTCATGACCCCCGGCGTGCAATGCGAGCGCTGTCACG
>JASIKV010000496.1 GCA_030049455.1 Terriglobia bacterium | reverse complement strand
GATATTCGGCGCCGCATCCGCTCGGTAAAGAGTACGCAGCAGATTACCCGGGCGATGAAAATGGTCGCGGCCGCCCGCCTGCGGCGCGCGCAGGATCGCATTTTCAACGCGCGGCCTTACGCCAATGAAATGATGACGGTGCTCTCAAGCGCCGCCGCGCGCACCACGGACCGTTCGAATCCATTACTGGCCGAGCGGCCCATCCAGCGCCAGTTATTGGTGCTGGTCACCGCTGACCGTGGCCTTTGCGGAGCGTTTAACACCAACCTGATTCGCGCCGCACAGAATTATCTCGAGGAGCACCGCGAACGGGAAATATCCATCCTCTGCGTAGGCCGGAAAGGCCGGGACTATTTCGTCCGGCGGCCGGTGAAGATCATCGGCGAGCATATCAATATCTTCGGCCGGCTGGAATTCAGCCAGTCGCAACCCATTTCCAAGCAGATTGTGGACCTTTACTCCGACCAGGCCGTGGACTCAGTGGACTTCATCTACAACGAGTTCAAGTCGATCATGACCCAGCGAGTAATGGTGGAGCGCTATTTGCCCGTCAAACCCATCGCGCCCGCCGAGGGCGAATCGCTGATTGATTACATTTACGAACAGCCGGCGGAGGATATTTTTAACGTTCTGCTTCCCCGCTACGTGGAGATCGAGGTTTATCGCGCCCTGCTGGAGTCCCAGGCGGCGGAACTGGCCGCCCGCATGACCGCCATGGACGCGGCAACCAGCAACGCGCGCGAGATGATCGATTCTCTGACGCTTTACATGAACCGCGTCCGCCAGGCGGCGATTACACGCGAAATTATCGAAGTGGTGAGCGGTGCGGCTGCAACCTAGGAAGTTGTCAGTCATCAGTTATCAGTCGTCAGTTCAACTTTCAATGTGCGAACCTCGGCTGATAACTGATGACTGACAACTTTCCAGAAAGGATTTTCGATGGCAGAGCAACATGTGGGTAAAGTCGTGGAAGTCATCGGCCCGGTGGTGGTGGTGGCCTTTGAGGGGGGGCATCTACCGCCCATTTACAATGCCGTGCGGGTCACCTCAGAGGGGATCGAAGCAGCGACGCCGATTGACGTGATCGCCGAAGTCGAGCAGCACCTGGGCGAGGGGCGGGTCAAATGCGTATCCATGCAGCCCACCGACGGAATGGTGCGCGGCATGAAAGTGGAGGACCAGGGCGGGCCGATTACCGTGCCGGTGGGCAAAGGCGCGCTGGGACGCGTAATGAACGTCATCGGCCAGCCCGTGGACAAGCTCGGCCCTGTCGCCAGCCAGGACCGCTGGCCCATTCACCGTCATGCGCCATCGCTGGAGGATCAGAACACCAAACTCGAAGCATTCGAGACGGGCGTCAAAGTGATCGACCTGCTTGAGCCCTACCTGAGGGGCGGCAAAACGGGATTGTTTGGAGGCGCGGGCGTGGGCAAGACCGTCATCGTGATGGAGATGATCCATAACGTGGCGATGAAGCACGGAGGCGTCTCCGTATTCTCCGGCGTGGGTGAACGCACCCGCGAAGGCAACGATCTTTGGCTGGAAATGCAGGAAGGCGGCGTGATGGTGGCCGGAGACCCGGAGAAATCCAAGGTCGCCTTGATCTACGGCCAGATGACCGAGCCGCCCGGGGCGCGTTTGCGCGTCGGACTGACCGGCCTTACGGTAGCGGAATACTTTCGCGACGTGGGCGGCCAGGATGTGCTGCTGTTCATTGACAACATCTTTCGATTTACACAGGCGGGCTCAGAGGTCTCGGCGTTGCTCGGCCGCATGCCCTCCGCGGTCGGTTATCAACCGAACCTTTCCACCGAGATGGGAGAACTTCAGGAGCGCATTACCTCCACCAAGACCGGCTCCATCACCTCCGTGCAGGCCATTTATGTGCCCGCCGATGACCTGACCGACCCCGCTCCGGCCACGGCCTTCTCACACCTTGACGCCACCACCGTACTCAGTCGCGCCCTGGTGGAAATTGGGATTTATCCGGCTGTCGATCCGCTGGCTTCCTCCTCGCGAGTTCTCGACCCGCGCATCGTGGGGCACGAGCATTACGACGTGGCGCGCCGCGTGAAAGCGATTTTGCAAAAATACAAGGACCTTCAGGACATCATCGCCATCCTGGGAATGGACGAGCTTTCCGAGGAGGACAAGGTCACCGTGGCGCGCGCGCGAAAGATTCAGAAGTTCCTTTCGCAGCCTTTCTTTGTCACCAAGCAGTTCACCGGCATGGAGGGCCGCTACGTGAAGTTGGAAGACACCATCAAGGGATTCAAGGAACTCGTTGAAGGCAAGCACGACGGCCTGACTGAGCAGGCGTTCTACATGGTGGGAACCATCGAAGAAGCCATTGAGAAGGCGGAGAAGATCAAGGCGGCGGCATAAGGGGATCGGGCAATCGGGAAATCAAGTGAACAGGCGACTCGATGGTGGACGTGGGTTTTTGTTCATCTGATCATCCGATCAACGGACCACCCGATAGCAAGGAACCATGGCAGAGACAACTCTTCCAACCGAAATTCGCCTGGACATCGTGACGCCCGACCGCCTGGCGGCGCATGAGGACGTAACCGGCGTGACGATTCCCGGCAAGAACGGTTATTTGGGAATTCTGCCCGGGCACGCCCCCCTTTTGACGGAGCTGGTTCCCGGCGAGCTGGAATACACGGCCGGCGGCAATCGCCACGCCATGGTGGTGGATTGGGGCTTCGCCGAGGTCCTTCCCGACCGCGTCATCGTGCTGGCGCAGACCTGCGAGCGAGCCGAGGAAATCGATGTGGCGCGCGCTGAGAAGGCCAAGGAACGCGCCGAGGAACGCTTGAAGCGATTCGACGACCCGGAACTTGACATGAAGCGCGCGCAGGAGTCATTGCGCCGCGCCATTGCCAGGCTCGAAACTGCAAAGAAAACCCAGAGGTGATTTGCCTTCCCGCCTTTCCCCCCCAGGGTGTACTCATGCCGAGCGAACCCATTGTAATCGTCGAAGGCGACATTACCCGTCAAAAGGTGGACGCCATCGTCAACGCGGCAAACACTTCCCTGTTGGGTGGCGGTGGGGTTGATGGGGCGATTCACGACGCCGCGGGACCAGAATTGCTGGAAGAGTGCCGCGCGTTGCACGGCTGCCACACGGGCGAAGCCAAGATCACTCGCGGATATCGCCTGGCGGCCCGCTGGATTATCCACACCGTGGGGCCGGTTTGGCGCGGCGGCGGGACTTCTGAGGACGAATTGCTGGCCAACTGCTACCGGCAATCGCTTTCGCTCGCCGTTCAGAATGGCGTGCGCAGCATCGCCTTTCCCGCCATCAGCACCGGCGCTTATGGGTTCCCCCTGGAGCGCGCTACGCGTATTGCCCTCCGCGAAGTGCGCAGCTTCCTCGAAAAAGACTCCACCTTAAAAAAGGTTCTTTTTGTCTGCTTCGATTCCCACACGCGCAAATGCTACGAGCGCGTGCTGGCCGAAAGCGTTTAGGCTCGCGAAACCGCTCACGCTGTAACGGCGCTCCGCGGGCGCCGCTCCAGCGAATCACGGACCCACCCGCGACCCCTCGTTTGCTTGACTTCCCGAAACCCTTCGGATAGTTTTCTCGGGAACGCCGTGGGCGGATCCAAATTATGAAAAAAGCCTGGGGGCGATGGGTGTGGCTCGCAGTCGGCGCGGCCGTCATCGTCCTGATTTTTTATAACCTCAGCCGCAATCCGGAGTGGCGTGACTTCCGCTGGCATCGGCTTTGGGGCTCGATCCTCGGGGCGCGACTAGATTATTTGTTGATTTCCACTTTGCTTGTCTACAGCACCTTTATCGTCAGAGCCATTCGCTGGCGGTTTTTCATGGCTCCTATCAAGGCGGCTTCCTGGTGGACCCTGTTCGTGGGACAGGTTCTTGGATTCAGCTCGATTTTCCTGGTCGGCCGCCCCGGCGAGCTCGTTCGTCCCGCTTATATCGCCAAGAAGGAAAATGTTTCCATGAGCGGGATGGTCGCGGTCTGGCTGCTCGAGAGAGTGTTTGACACCATCACCATGGTTTTGCTCTTTGCCGCGGCAATCTACTTCGAGCCGGTAAACCCCGGCACACCCAAAGGGGTCTCCGTACTGCACGCCATGCACGAAGGCGCGCACGTGCTGTTCGCCTTCACCGGATTGCTGATTCTTGGCCTGGTGCTTTTCCGCCTTAAGTCCACGGCTATGACAGTCGGCGCCCTGAAGCTTTTCGCTTTTCTTCCTGACCGCCCCCTGCACACGTTCGAGCACTTCCTCCATTCGTTTTGCGAAGGCTTGAGCGTTATCCGTGACTGGCAGGGCTTGGCCGGAAGCGTGGTGACCACCGCCATTCTCTGGACCATCAATACCACCATCTTCTGGCTTGTCCTTAAGAGTGTGGGGCATCGGCTTGTTCAATTGCCGTGGCTGGCTGCGGCCCTAACCCTCTTTTGCGCGGCGGTCGGTCTAATCGTTCAATTACCAGGGATCGGCGGCGGTTATCAAGTGGGTGTGATTCTTGCGCTCACGGAGATTTTTAACGTGCCGGCAGCGTCCGCCACGGGTGCAAGCATTCTGGTTTGGATTATGATGTCCGTCCCAACTCTCGCCTTGGGGCTAGTTCTGCTGGTGCACGAAGGATTATCATTCCGCAAGCTCGAGGCCATTACGGAGGAAGAAGAGCGCGAAGCGGGGATAGAATAAGCCGCTTTGGATCCCCAATCGAGGTGAATTAACCACGTGAGATGTCCTTTCTGCGGCCACTTGGAAGACAAAGTCGTAGATTCCCGTGAAGCAAAGATCGGTGACACCATTCGGCGCCGCCGTCAATGCGCCAAGTGCCG
>JASIKV010000495.1 GCA_030049455.1 Terriglobia bacterium | reverse complement strand
ACGCTGGGGAAGTGGTTTTCTGCGGCTTGTGGACCTCGGCAGAGCGCGCGGGTGCGGGTTTGGTCTTTTCCGCCAGGAGCGTGGGCGCGGCGCCTTGAACGTCAATTACCAGGCGGAAGGGATTGGGCAGCGTAAATATGGAATAGGTCTCAATCTTATCAACATCCAGAACCACGCGCGTGACGTCGGCGGAAAATTGCGCCAGGCGAATCTGCTTCAGAAAGCCGTTTTCAACCGGAAAGGTCTTGCCCATCAAATCGCGGCCCAGGTGCGCGTTCTGAAGATTCAGGACGATGCGGTCAGGGTTCGAGAGCCTTATGGAGTCAAACTTGACCTCGCTATCGACGCCAATCACGATGCGAAGATAGTTTGGCCCAACCCAGCGGCGCACGGCCGTCACCTCGCGCAGGCCGTTGGTCCGCACCTCCGCGGGTCCTTCCTCAGACGGGGCCGGGGCGGCGGGCGTGGCGGGTGCCGCTGGCGCGGCGGCCGCATGTGCCTGAGTTTTTTCCGGCGCCTGCTGGAGCTCCTTCAATCGACTACGAGCTTCCGGCACCTTGTCGGACTTGGGAAAGCTGGTGATGAATTCCTGAAACGCTTTGCGCGCGTCTTCGGGGTCCTGCAGGTCCTGGCGGTAAACCTCACCGATGGTGAACAACGCCTCACGCGAAATGCGGTTCTGCGGATACTGACTCATCAGGAAGCGGTAGGATTTAATGCATTCCAGATAATAGGAGTCCGCGGCAAATTCGCGCCCCATTTCGTGGTATAGCTCGGCGACGGCGGTGAGCGCAGCGGGAGTCTTGCCGTAGGTCAGGTCGGCGCGATACACCTGCATGTAAGCGTCGATGACCTTCTTGTATTCATCCTTGTTGCGTCTGCTTTCCGGATGGGCTTCGAGGGCGGCGTGCATTTGCTCGGCTTTTTCGTAGGCGGCGCTGGCGCGCTGGCGCCGCTGGGAGTCCGCGGCAAGGGCCGGCGAGGCAAACAGGGCAAGCCCGGCCAGAAACAGCGCCCATTTAAACGGCTTCCGTGAGCCCATTACCCTCAAATTTTTCCTCATGCGGACTGGGAAGTCGCCGGCCTTTCGCCATTTACCCCAAAAATCGGCCGGGATGAATCCATGCGCCTGGCGGCAAACTGCTGACCACCAACAGATCACTCAACATTGGTGTAATGCACCACACCATACTGATCCACGAAGCGGGTGAGGGGGGCCTTGGGAGCCTCCCGGGGAGTGGTCCCGGCTCCAGCCGGACTTGGATTCGGCGCCGCGCTGGGTGCATCCCCCGTTTGGTAGATGCTCTTGACCTTTCGAACGTAATTCTGAGTCTGGGGGATGGGGGGCACGCCGCCGGAGCGCTGTACCGTGTGCTCACCGGAGTTGTATGCGGCCAGCGAGAGGGACACATCGCCTCCGAAAAGGTCCATCAGGTACTTCAGATAGGTAACGCCGCCCTCGATGTTTTGCTGCGGGTCAAACGGGTTGGTCACGCCGAATCGCTGCGCGGTGGCCGGAACCAATTGCATCAGGCCCATGGCGCCCCGGTTGGAGACTGCCTTGGGGTCGTAGTCGGATTCCACGCGCACGATAGCGCGCACCAGGTCGGGATCCACCCGGTAGCGGCTGGCGGTCTCCTGCACCAGTTGGTCGATATCCACCTGAGTGGTTGCACCGGCTGTGGACGCTCCGGAACGGAAGCTGCGCGTCATCCAATCCACTCGCGAAGGGGATTCACAAGTGTTGACGTAAATCTTGTGCCCGTCTGCGTCCACCAGAACCACAATCTGGTCGGCGCGAGCGGAAATGGGAAGAAAGGAACAAAGCAGAAGCCCGCTCAGAAGCGCGAGGCGGTGTGATTGGAGACAATTACGCATAGTTGTTCCGGCGTCCGCGGGTGCGGACTCCCGATAAAACTCCCCTCCAATTCAACCCAGCCCGGAGCGCCGCGATCGGCACCCCCCAGAAATCATCCCCTCAGGAGCCTTGCCTGGCGCCTTCGCCCCCGAAAAGATATCGCCAACGCGGGCCTTACACTTGCCCATAATTATAGCATTGGGGGCAAGCGCAAGCCAAGCGGGGGGCTGACCGCAAGATCGTGAACAATCGCGTGTTGAACATCCCCCCCTTTTGGGCATATTTGTTTTCATCGAGGGGGCAGGATCTGCTGGCTTCCATGGATAACCGCAAGCACATCGATTTGATCGGGTTTGATGTAGTAGACGATGCGGTAGGGCCCTTCCAGGATCTCGCGGATTTACGGAAGTCCGAATTCAGGGACTTCCCGGCCCGATAAGGGAAAATCGGCGATTTGCTGGGAACGCCGGGTCAGACGGTCAACCATGCGAAGGGCATAACGAGCGGAATCCCTGGCAATATAATCGTGGATATCCTGAAGGTGATTGCGCGCGGTGACCGTCCAGTGGACTTTCACTCCGGGAGACCAAACTCAGCGCGCACCTGTTCGACGCCAGTGGTGCGTCCGGCATCACTGTCTGCCAGGCCCGCCTCAATGGCTTGACGCACGTAGATCTCCCGCATCAGGTCATCCCAAGTGGAGGTTTCGGGCATCCTCTCGATCAACTTTCGAGCCTCATCCTTGATGCTCGTCGTCGCCATGGACAGATCCTTTCACCCAGTTTCCATCCTGCCTTAAGCGATAGTACGGCAGCCAGGAGGCACATGCAACAGCGAATGCCATATTTCCTGTTGCCCACTATTGGCCAGCCGAATAAGAGAATGCCTGTAAAATGGCTCACAATGTGGCGCGCCATCTCGAAGGCTTATTGCTGGCTGTTTGGTCCCGAGGATTCGGGCCATCTTTGGCCTCGCTGGCTTTGGCTGCGGGCGCTGGGGTTGATTTTCTTTTCGGCCTTCTATTCCTGGTTTTTTCAAATTCGCGGATTGATTGGCCCAAGCGGATTGCTTCCCGCAGGCGAATATCTGCAAGGTCTTGCCGAGCAACTTGGCGCAAAGCGATTCTGGATGGTCCCCTCGCTGTTGTGGTTTGCGTCCAGTGATCGCGCACTGATTGCCCTCTGTGTAATCGGCCTCGTGGCCTCCATGCTGCTGGTTCTAAATCTGTGGCCGCGCGGCAT
This sequence comes from Terriglobia bacterium, assembly GCA_030049455.1. Lineage (GTDB taxonomy): Bacteria > Acidobacteriota > Terriglobia > UBA7540 > UBA7540 > Bog-366. The sequence goes on along the minus strand of JASIKV010000495.1, from coordinate 51 downwards.
GATTGCCATCTGCTTCGTGGTTTTCCTTTCGTTCATCAGCGCTGCGCAGGA
>JASIKV010000494.1 GCA_030049455.1 Terriglobia bacterium | reverse complement strand
CCTGGAAATGAAAGCGGACGCATCCAGGCGAAAGAAATCCTCAAAAATTTCCATAAGCTGCGAAACTTCAATCTCCGGGCGTCCCCAATTCTCGGTTGAGAAGGTGAAAAGAGTCAGCACCCGAATACCCGCCTCATCGGCAGCTTCGATGGCCCTCACTACAGCGGTTCGCCCGGCGTGATGACCCCGCGAGCGAGGCATTCCGCGACTCTCCGCCCATCGACCGCTGCCGTCCATGATGATGGCAACGTGAAGGCTCGCGTAGGGGGAATCCGATACCCTGTTGACTGTCCTGTAGTCCATAGTCTCGCTCCGGGATGGACCTGTATTGCCAGCCACATCTGATGCCCAGCCTTGTAATGTACTTTGCACCGCAAAGTTACCGGGTAAAAAAATTTGGACCGGCTAGTGCCCGCGCATGGAATGAATTAACGATTCCATCTGAGTCAGGTATCGTTCCAGCGCGGTCCGGCCGGCCGGCCTCAGGCGGAAAACAGTTTTGGGCAGCCGGCCTTCAAAATACTTCTCGCAGACGATGTATTTCGCTTCCTCCAGCTTGCGGGCGTGGACGCTCAGGTTCCCGTCCGTCGTGGCAAGCAGTTTCTTCAAATCGTTGAAGCTGAGCGCTTCATTGGCAGCCAGCGCGCTGACGATTCCCAGACGCATGCGCTCATGGATCAGCCGATCGAGCTCTGCCGCAGCCGGCCGGGTGTGCTGCGCAGAACGGTCAGGTCGGGTTGGCTCGGGCATTCGATGCCGGCGAAGTTGGTTAGACCTAGCCACCGTACCTCCTCGCAATAATGAGTCCAAAAAGAATGTGCAGGCCCCCGAATCCCGCGGCCATCACCATGTTGCCCCAGGCAGTGGGAAGAAAAACAGCTCCCATGCCGGCCAAAATGAAACAAAGTCCCATAACGGGAACGACCCGAACTGAATAAGCTCCGGCTGAGATCACTCCCACGCCGTAAAGAAGCAGCCACAGCCCGGGAAGCAGCCGCGTAAGGCCCGCATCGAATAACGCGTAGGACAGGATGCCGCCCGCAAACAATGGAGGAAACAAGCTGAGCATGAACTTGCGGCCGGGCAGAGTGAATATCGAAGTCCCCTTGCGCCTCGCCTTCCAAAAGATCGTCAGCGCTCCAAAGACGAATGAACTCAAAGCCGCAAGCAGCCAGGTGATGACCCACGCCCTCGTATTCGAGGGTCGCGGCCCAAACACCGCAGCGGCGACAGCAGTGACGCCCATCGCAACACCTCCCCAGCCGGGGACAGCCGTGAACGAGGCCGCGTTCTCCATGGTCTCGCGGATGAAGCGCAGGTCCTCGATGGCGTGCGCATGGAGCGAGGCGGGGCGAAATCGCCGCGAGCGTGCTGGGCTTGCACAAGACATGGAACTTGTATATCGAACTTAGAGACTCCTGTCAAGTACTTTATACTATAAAGTAAAAGAGTTGAAAACGGTCAAAAAACCTCATTTCATCCCCAGCTTTTTACCTGCCGCAAGAAGCCGGACGGCCTCGTGAAGGCGACGGAGCTTGGTCTCGTCTTGTTTCGCCGAATCGATCCAGGTGACGTATAACCGCCGGTAGGATGGCGCAAGACTCTCGAAAAACCTTTGGGCTGCCCGACTTTTCTTGAGTGCGTCTTGAATATATGTCGGCAAAGTCGACGCTGAGGGCCGTGGTGCGTCGCCGCTCTTGTTGGTGGGCGGCCGGTCCAGTCCCCCGGGCATCAATCGGCCGGTGGCTTTTAGTTCCGCGTAGCGGTTTCGGTTGGCGGTGGACCACTTACTATCCGGCCTTCGCGGTGTGAACTTGCGGGCATAGCGGGCCTCGTCAATTCGGCGGATCAGGCTGTCAACCCATCCGAAGCAGAGCGCTTCATCAACAGAGTCCAGGTATTCGATGGAGGGCACGCCGGTGTGCTGTTTATGAAAGATGAGCCACACTTCAGATTCAGATTTGTGGTGATCCGCAAGCCACTTGCGCCACTGCTGGCGCGATCGCGCGTCCACAGTTTTCAGAGGTCTTGCTGGCGGCATGTTATCGACTCCCTCACCTTCAGCATCTTCGAGGAATGAAATTGCAAATTGTGATTTCGCTTATCCCTGTGCGGCGCGAAGAGCTTCCACGCGCGCGTGGGAAAGAATCTTGACAGGGTCGCCGCTGGGGTGGAATTCCATGGCGACGTAGCGATTGTAGTTCAGCCCGCCGAGTTTCTTGTAGATATTAACGTAGTCGATTTCACCGGTACCTGGCTCGTGGCGGCCGGGAACATCGGCAATATGAATCAATCCTACTTTTTCGGCGTTTTTCTGCAGGTTGGTAATCAAGTTCCCGCCCGAAATCTGCGCATGATAAAAGTCGTATAGAAACTTGACGTTGGGGTGATCCACCTCCTCAATAATCTTGAAGGCCTCCGGAACGGACCACAAGTAGTAATGGGGATTCTCCTCAAGGTCGATGTTTTCGAGCAGCAAGGTAATGCCTTTTGCGTCCACAAGGTCGGCTGCTCGCTTTAATCCCTCCACACAACTGTCGTGCTGAGCCTGCGGGGAAAGGCCCTGCACAACATTTCCTGACATCACGATCAAGGACGGGCACTCAAGCCTTTCCATCATGGGGAGCTGGGCTCGAATGTCATCCAGAAATGCATCACGAACGCCGGGGTCACCCGCGCCGTGTTGTAAGCCCGCGCAGGTATCGAACATGATCCCCAACTCGGCGCGCTTCTTGTTGTATTGGCGAAATTCCTCGTCCGTCCACTTGGCGCTCTCGCCGGTCAATTGCACAGCGTGGTAGCCGGCCTCGGCGACCTTTTCGAGGCGCTCTTCAAAGGGAAGTTTATTGAACACTGTCCAAAGCATGATGGAAATCTTGAAGGGAGTTTCCGCAACGGCCTGGTCCTCAGAAGAATTTGCAGTTGCGGAGGAAACCCCGGATCGAGCGCCAAGGGCGGGATTCACAGAGGTTGCAGCCGCGCCTAATGTCGCCCCTGCAAGAGTCTTGGAAAAAGTTCGCCGGTCCATGGAAGCTTCCTCCTTCGTTTAACTTCGCACTTCTACTCAGCTTGATCTAGAACCATTCACGCGGGCGTCGCAAGCTTACAGAGTTGCCTTGCACCTGACAATTGCATTGTCGCCCTTGGCCCGGTGCTCTGCAAGAGACCTTCGCGGGGTGAACCAAACGGACAGCAAAGTGTAAGCAGAGCGAATCCGTGATAGTTGAGATATCCGGGAAAGTGGGTTACCGTATCTCTTCACTGTAATTGGCTTCACCTATTTCTGGAACTCATGTGACAACTTCGCCCCGGCCCGTCATTCAAATCTCGCTTGACCTTACAACCATCGAAGAAGCGCTCGACCATGCGCACAAGGCAGTGCGTGCGGGGGTGGACTGGCTGGAAGCAGGGACGCCGCTGCTTCTGGGCGAGGGCCTGCATGCCGTCAAGGCGCTTCGGCGCGAATTTCCAAGTTACCCCGTCGTGGCGGATTTGAAGACCATGGACGGCGGCTACCTGGAAGCCGAAATGATGGCCAAAGCCGGAGCCACACACGTGGTGGTAATGGCGCGGGCGCATCCTGCCACGATCAAAGTGGTCGTGCAAGCCGGGCGTGATTACGGTGTGAAGGTCATGGGTGACGACCTGGGCTGCGAAGACAAGCCTGCGGCATCGCGCATGATGCAGGATCTTGGCGTCGATTACATCGTTCATCATGTGGGGTACGACGAACGCCGCGATGCAGAAGTCATTGCGGCGCATGGCGGCGTTCCGCCCAATCCGCTCGACGAATTGGTGGCTGTGGTAAAAGCCGTCAGCATTCCGGTGCAGGCGGTCGGAGGACTTTCCGTCGAACAGGTGATGCGGCTGCCCAAGTATGGAGTTCACCATCTGGTGCTGGGCGCGCCTCTAACGGTTGATGCCAACGCCTTCAAGTCGCCTTCACACGATCTGGAAGGCCTGCTTCGGGAAATCATCGCAAAGTTGCAGACTCAATAGACCGAGCGGTTGCCTGATTGTGACGAATTCTTGAGTCTCAAGCTTGAAGCACCGGCTCGGATAACAAGGATTACGAATGTCCACTCCATCGATGGCGGCGATTGTCCACTACGCACTGCAAAAGTACGCCGTAGAGCTGCGAGAGGTGCCGCGGCCTGGCGATCCCGATGATGACGAAGTCCTGCTGGCCACAAGCGCCGTGGGAGTTTGTGGCAGCGAAGTCCACCAGTTTCATAACACCCAGAGCTGGCCGGTTAATATACCTGTGATCCTCGGACATGAATTCACCGGCGTGGTGAGCGCCGTCGGAAAAAGGGTACAGGGTTTTCGCGAGGGCGACCGTGTCGTTTCCGAAACTGCGGCCTATATCTGCGGCGAGTGCGCGTATTGCCGTTCAGGGGAGTACAACCTTTGCCCGCGGCGACGCGGCTTTGGCAACGGCATGAACGGCGCCATGGCGGATTTTGTGCGAGTGCCCGCGCGCTGCCTCCACCGGCTGCCCGACTCTGTTTCCTTTGAGAAAGCTGCCCTGACCGAACCGTGCTGCGTGGCTTACAATGCCGCGTGCGTTCACACGGCGATCCATCCGGGCGATTTGGTGCTGGTTCTGGGTCCAGGCCCCATCGGCCTGCTCTGCATGGAACTCGCCAAAATTTCGGGTGCGAGCTGGGTGGGCGTGGCCGGCTTGAAACAAGACGCCCTGCGCATGAAAGTTGCGCAGTCGCTGGGCGTGGACCAGATCATCATCGACGGCGAAGATGCCCTCCTCGATGCAGTGCGCTCAGTTGGGGATGGCCTGGGCGTCAACGTGGTCATCGACGCCGCGGGCGCTTCGGCGGCCCTCCGAACAGCAATGGCTGTGGTCCGGCCAGGGGGGCAGATTACCAAAGTCGGGTGGGGACCGCAGCCGCTGAACTTCTCACTCGACCCGCTCGTGCAAAAAGCCATTCGGTTGCAAGGCAGCTTCAGCCACAACTACCCCATGTGGGAAAGGGTGCTGGCGCTGCTGGCGTCGGGGAAGCTTGACCCGTTGCGTATCGTTGGCCGCGTGGAAACCTATCCCAACTGGCGGACTTGTTTCGACGAAATGGCTTCAGGAGAAATTGTAAAAGCAGTGTTGAAGCCCGCTTCCGACAGTCGTGGGTAACTGCTCTGCCGCCACTCAAGCAGTGTGATGTGGATGGAATATATGGGCGATGCGAGCGCGGAAAAACGGCCGCTCACCGGGCAGGTGGCAGTGGTCACCGGGTCCACGCAGGGGATCGGCGGCGGAATTGCGGTCAAACTCGCTGAGGCCGGCGCGCGCGTTCTCGTGCACGGGCGGGACAGCCAGCGAGCCGGCGGCGAGAAGATCGTGCAGGCCATTGAGGCCGCCGGGAGCCAGGCGTCGCTGGTGACCGGCGATTTGCGGGATGAGTCCCACTGCCGCAGCATCGTGCGCAATGCGCTGTCGCGGTTCGGCAGAGTGGATGTTCTGGTCAACAATGCAGGCGTCGTTCACCGGGGAACGATTGAAGACACTTCCACGGACCTTTGGGATGAGATTTTCGACGTCAATCTTCGCGCGCCGTTTCTGCTTTGCCAGGAAGCTGTTCGCCACATGAAGGAGCGCCAAAGCGGTTGCATCGTCAACATCGGCTCCGTAAACGCCTACTGCGGATTGAAACGCCTGCTGCCTTATTCGTCCTCAAAGGGCGCGATGATGACCTTCACCAAGAATCTGGCGAATTACCTGACGCAATACCGGATTCGCGTGAATCAGATCAACCCGGGCTGGGTGTTGACCGAAGGGGAAAACCACCTCGTCTCGGTGCTGGAGGGCAAAGGAGAGAATTGGCTGGAGGCGGCGGCCAAAACGCGACCGTTCGGCCGCCTGCTGCTGCCCGAGGACATTGCCAAAGCCGTCCTGTTCTTCGCCACCAATGAATTGATCTCCGGGTCCATCCTCGACTATGAGCAGCTGCCCTTTGGCGCGCCTGCCGATTTGCCCATCTAAGGGACCACACAGCTATGAAACTTGCTGCATTTCCGAAATGCTACATGGACGAACTGGTGCGGGACCGTACCATGACGCTGTTCCAATGGATCGAAATGGCCGCGGACCTGCCCGTCGACGGACTGGAGTTGTACGACGGAACGCTCGCGAGCCATGAAGACGCATACCTCGAAAAAGTGCGCGAAGCCCATGCGCGCCACAATTTCGAAATCCCCATGCTGTGTTGTTCCTCCGACTTCACCAAGCCCGATGCGGAGGATCGGCGCAAGGAAGTGGAACACCAGAAGCGAATGGTTGATATCATCGCGCGCCTGGGAGGCAGGTTTTGCCGCGTGCTTTCGGGCCAGCGCCGGCCGGGCATCGCGCGCGACCAGGGCGTGCGCTGGGTCGTGGAGTGCATCCAGGAGTCTTTGGAGTACAGCGCGACCAAAGGCGTCGTGCTGGCCATGGAAAACCACTACAAGGACAATTTCTGGACCTATCCCGAATTCGCGCAGAAGGAGGAAATCTTCCTCGAAATCGTGGGCCGCATTGATTCACCCTGGTTCGGCGTGCAATTTGATCCCTCCAACGCCATTCTTGCGGGTGAAGACCCTCTCGATTTGCTCGATAAGGTCAAGCATCGCGTCGTGACCATGCACGCGAGCGATCGGCACCTGAAACCCGGCCACACCCTCGAAGAACTCAGGGCCGTCGAAGATGCGGTTGGGTACGCCACCATTCTGACCCACGGCGAAGTGGGAAAGGGAATGAATGATTACCCCAGAATCTTCCAGATGCTGCGCGAGGCCGGCTTCAATGGCTGGGTTTCAATTGAAGATGGTTTGAGCGGCATCGAGGAAATCCGTGCTTCAGCGAACTTCCTGCGGCCGTTTATCCACGGTCAAAAATAAGCCGGAAGTATCCCACTGACCGCCGGGCGCATGCGCCTTCAGCTTCGGTACGATGCGTTGATATCGATGTAGGCGCGCGTAAAATCGCAAGTCCACACGCGCGCCGCGCTTGATCCGGCGTGAAGATCCACTCTCAGCAACACCTTCTGCTGAGAAAGTTCGCGGTGCGCAGCGTCTTCGTCGAAGCCCGCATCCACGCCTTTGCGGCACAGCGCGATTTTGTTCACGCTCACGTCAATTCGATTCGGGTCGAATCTCGCACCCGAGTAGCCGGCGGCGCAGACGATGCGTCCCCAATTCGGATCGGCGCCCGCCAAAGCCGTTTTCACCAGAGGCGAGTTGGCAATGGAGCGAGCCACGCGTTCGGCATCCTGCGGACTGCGCCCCCCTGTCACTTCCACGGTAACCAGCCGGGTTGCGCCCTCGCCATCGCGCGCGATCATCTTGGCCAGCGTCTGGCAAACCAGCGTCAAACCCTCGGCGAACCAGGCCCGGCTGTCGTTTCCGGGAACCACCGTGACCTCCGCCATGCCGCTTGCGAGCGCAATCACGGAATCGTTGGTGGAAGTGTCTCCATCCACAGTGATGCGGTTGAAGGAATCCTCCACCGCAGCGAGCAGGAGGTTGTGCAACATGCGCTCGCCCATGCCGGCGTCTGTAGTGATGAAGGAAAGCAT
>JASIKV010000493.1 GCA_030049455.1 Terriglobia bacterium | reverse complement strand
CATGTTCGCCGGCCTCGGCTTGCTCATGGCCTCTGTGGGAGTTTATGGCGTCACTTCCTACACGGTCAACCTGCGCCGGCCGGAAATCGGATTGCGCATGGCGCTGGGGGCGCGGCCGGGGCAGATGCTGGTGCTCCTGATGTGGCAGGGCATCTCACTTACCCTCGCGGGACTCGGCATCGGGCTGGTGGTTTCCTTCGGGATGATGCGCTTAATGGGAAGCATGCTGTTTTCAGTGCGGCCGACGGACCCGCTTGCTTTGGGCGCCGCCGCCGGGATCCTGTGCCTGGTCGCCGCGCTGGCAACGCTGATTCCCGCGCGCCGGGCCATGAAGGTCGACCCCATGGTGGCGCTCAGGTATGAATGACGCTATCGGTCATCAGTTCTCAGTCGTCAGTAATAGCACTGGCCTCCCGCGCCCTTGCGCAAGCGTTTTGACTGAAAACCGATGACGGACGACTGAAAATCAAGGATGAGCCTTCGAAAACAACTCGCAAAACTCGGCCAACTCTTCGGACGGCGAAAATCCAAATACGATCTGGCCGAGGAAGTCCGGTCGCACCTCGAAATGGAAGAGCAGGAAAACCTGGAATCCGGCATGGCGGCGGACGAGGCACACTACGCCGCGCTGCGGCGATTCGGCAATGTAACTCTGGCGCAGGAAAGGAGCCGCGAATTGTGGCAATGGAATTCAATCGAAACACTTGGGCAGGACATCCGATACGGTTGGCGGCAGCTTCGGCGCTCGCCGGGCTTCACCACCGTGGCGGTATTGACGCTCGCCCTGGGCATTGGCGCGAACACGGCGATTTTCTCCATCGTCAACGCAATTTTCCTCAGGCCACTTCCCTTCCCGAACGCGAACCGCATCTTTATCGTCGATCGAGTTGGCAATCTCCTGGGCGGCTCCACCGTCTCGCTGCCGGTATTTCTCGCCTGGCAGAAGCAAGCCGCGGGATTCTTCGATCGAATTGCCCTGCTGGCCTGGTGGGGCGACGCAACGATCGCAGTGGCGGGTGAATCCGAGCGCGTTCCCGTTGCCGGCGCATCCTCAGGAGTTCTCGCGATTCTCGGCGTGCGCCCTTTCCTCGGGCGCGATTTCATTCCCGAAGAGGATCGCCTGTCCGGCCGCGACGTTGCCATCCTCAGCGACAGCCTGTGGCGGAACAAATTCAAGGCCGATCCCAATATTCTTGGCCAGACCATCCAGGTTGACGGACGGCCGCACCAGGTGGTGGGCGTCCTGCCGCCCGGATTTCAGCTTCCCATTCCAGGAATGGGCGACGCCCAGCTTTGGCTGCCGGTGTACGTCCCCGCCGTAAGCGACAACGCGGCCAACGGCGCGCTGCTCTGCATTGGATTACTAAAAGAAAATGCCCGGCCGGCGCCGGCCGCTGCCGCGCTGACGGCGCCTCTGGAGGATTTGCGCCGTCAATTCCCCAAAATGTTTGCTGCCCACGAACGAGCCCGCCTCGAGCCGCTGCACACCTTTCTGGCGAACCGCGCCGGGCCCGCACCTCTGCTGCTGCTGGGAGCCGTCGGCCTTGTGCTGGTGCTGGCGTGCGCGAATGTGGCGAATTTGACGCTGGCTCGCGGGGCAAATCGCCGGCGCGAAGTGGCCGTCCGGGCCGCTCTGGGCGCGGGGCGCGCGCGAGTGCTTCGTCAACTCCTGACGGAAAGCGTTTTACTGGCGCTGCTGGGCGGTATGCTGGGCGTCATCGTCTGCGGCTTCTGCTTCAGCCTGATCACTTCGATTGTGCCGGCGCACCTGCCCCATGTGGGCGCATTCAGCATGGACCGGCATGTATTGCTCTTTGCCTTGATATTGAGCGCCGCGACCGGCGTCGCCTTTGGAATCGCCCCGGCGATTTCCGCATCGATGTCCGACCTGAACGGCCCGCTTAAGGAATCCAACCCGCGGTTCGGATCAAGCGGTCATCCGCGATTCAGCAACCTGCTTGCCTCCGGCGAGGTCGGAATTTCGCTGGTGCTTTTGATTGCGGCGGCGCTGGCACTGGAAAGCTTTGCCCTTCTGGTTCGTGTGCGGCCGGGCTTCGACCCGGAAAATCTTTTGACCTTCAATATTTCGCAGCGGCCTGAGGATTTCCACAAGGTTTCTGACCGGCTCCTTTATTACGATCGCGCTCTCACACGCTTGCGGACTTTGCCTGACGTCGAGCACGCGGCGCTGATCGACGCCTTGCCCCTGGAACCTGGAAGGGACGTCCTTTTCACTATCGAAGGGCCCTCGGCGGCACCACAGTCTGGGGTGCTGGATGCGGACTTCCGGGCAATTACCCCGGAATTCTTTCAAACGATGCGCATCCCGCTTCAGCGCGGCCGCCAATTTTCCGCTTCCGACAGCGCGGAGAACGAGCAAGTCGCCATCGTTAATCAAACCTTGGCCCGCATGTTTTTTCGCCAGCAGGATCCCATCGGCCAGCGCATTTGGATCGGCAAGCCCATGGGGCCGGAATGGACGGAGCCCACTGCGCGCGAAATCGTCGGCATAGTTGGCGACATTCACACCGAAAGCCTGGCTGACGAGCCCGATCCCACGATCTATGTGCCCTACGCGCAGCGCCCCATTGTTCAAGCCTATTTCGTAATTCGCACGCGTCAAAGCCCGTCCGCCTCCGTTCCCGAAATTCGCAAGGCAATGCAGGAGGTGGATCCGCATCTGCCCCTTGCGGAGTTGAAGACCATGAAGGAGGTGGTAGCGGCA
>JASIKV010000492.1 GCA_030049455.1 Terriglobia bacterium | reverse complement strand
TTTTACCTAAGCCTGCTCGGCTCGCACACGATTCTTGCCGTGGTGATCGTTCCCCTTGTGCTCACCACGGTCTACCGCGCATGGCGCAGGAGCTTCGACCGCCACCGCCGCATCGCCGTCTGGACCCTGCCCCTGTGGCTCTACGTCTCCATCACCGGCGTGGTGGTGTATTGGATGCTCTATCGCATACATTACTGAGAAGTGCAGACGCGGGTTGCGCAGACATTGGCCTTTAAGTCTGCAACCCGAGCTGGTGAATTCCCTCCGGCCCGCTCGCCGCCGCATACATTGTGGGACGATGTATGCACAACCCGCGCAAGATTCGTGGCTAACTGCCATCCGTTGCTCATGTATAATGACCTCCGCAAATGCCCTTGAATCCAGGCGAAAAACTTGGCGCTTATGAAATCCTCTCGCCGCTGGGCGCGGGCGGGATGGGCGAGGTATATCGCGCTCGCGACACGCGCCTGGGCCGCGATGTGGCGATAAAAGTCCTACCCGAGCGTCTCAGCTCCTCGCCGGATTTTCGTCAGCGTTTCGAGCGCGAGGCGCGGGCCATCTCCTCGCTTCAGCATCCGCACATCTGCGTGCTTTACGACGTCGGGCACGATGATTCAGCCGGCGAATACCTGGTGATGGAGTTTCTGGAAGGCGAAACGGTGGCCGAGCGTCTGAAGCGAGGCAAGCTGCCGCTCGCGGAGCTTCTGAAAGTCGGCACGCAGATTGCCGACGCACTCGATAAAGCACATCGCAAGGGCGTGATTCATCGCGATTTGAAACCCGCCAACATCATGCTGACCAAAAGCGGCGCGAAGCTGATGGATTTCGGTTTGGCCAAGCCGCTTTCATCCGGCGTGGCCGGGGGTGCCAACTCGGCGCCATTGCTCACCGCGGCGTTGACGGCGACGGGTGGGGCAAGTCCCGGCAGCCCCATCACCCAGGCCGGTTCGATTGTCGGCACGATTCAGTACATGAGCCCGGAGCAGATTGAAGGCAAGGAAGCTGACGCGCGCTCGGATATTTTCGCATTCGGCGCGACGCTCTACGAAGTGGCGACGGGCGTGCGCGCCTTCGAGGGCAAAAGTCAAATCAGTGTGGCCAGCGCGATTTTGGAAAAAGACCCTGAGCCTGTCTGCAAGGCCCAACCGCTGGCGCCCGCGACGCTCGACCGGTTGATCGCGCAATGCCTGGCGAAGAATCCTGACGAGCGTTTCCAGTGCGCCGCTGACGTGGGCCTGGCGCTAAGGTGGATTTCCGAATCGGCTGTAGCGCGGGTGTCCCCACCGGCGGCGGAATCGCGGGTGGGGACACCCGCGCTACAAAAGGCGGCTTGGGGCATAGCCGCAGCAGGCGTCTTGGCAGCACTCATTCTGGGGAGCCTCTGGCTGCGATTGTTGCTTGCGCCTGCGACTTCGGTTCACTCCTACATTCTGCCGCCGGAGAAGACAACTTTTGGTAACCAAACCAGCATGGTGGTTTCGCCCGATGGCCGGCGGATAGCATTTGTCGAGGCGAACGGTGGTGCGCCGATGCTGTGGGTGCAGCCGCTCAATTCGGCCACGGCGCAGCCCCTGGCCGGCACGGAGGGCGCCTCCTACCCCTTCTGGTCGGCGGACAGCCGCTCTCTGGGATTTTTCGCCGGCGGCAAGTTGAACAAGATCGATGCGAGCGGAGGCCCGCCCCAGATTCTGTGCGATGCCCCCGACGGGCGCGGCGGCACCTGGAACCAGGACGGGACTATTGTGTTCACCCCCGAATCAGCCAAGGCGCTCATGCGCGTCGACGCGGCGGGCGGAACCCCCGTCGCCCTGACGGAGATCAATGCCCGCGAGCTCTCGCATCGCTGGCCCTGGTTCCTGCCGGACGGCAAGCATTTCCTTTATTTCTGCTGGGGGGCGACGGAAGTCGAGGACGCCGTTTATGCCGGGGCGCTCGGCTCGAAGGAGCGGGTGCTTGTCCTGCACAACGATTCCAACGCCATTTATGCCGGGCCGGGATACCTGCTGTTTGTGCGCAATGGAACCTTGATGGCGCAACGCTTCGACACGCGCAAGCTGGCCGTCGAGGGTGATGCCCTGCCCATGGCCGATCATGTGGGGATCGCCTCCGGTATCCTTCGCGGGCTTTTCGCAGCCTCGACCAACGGCGTGTTGCTCTATCAAGGGGGCGGTCTGGCCGGCGGCACGCAGTTGGTCTGGTTTGATCGCACCGGCAAGCAGGAAGGGGTGGTGATCCCCGAGGCAGATCGCTACCTCAACCCGGCTCTTTCGCCGGATGGGAGTAAGCTGGCGGTGATGATTGCCGAGGGGCAAGATAAAGGAGATATCTGGGTAATTGACCTGACCCGCAAAACGAAGAGCCGTGTCACCTTTGGGCCCTGGAGGAATAACTATCCCATTTGGTGGCCGGATGGGAAGTCCATTGTTTTTGGTTCCAATCGCGGCGGCACGTTGGCCATCTATCGCAAGGCGGCCGACGGCACAGGCACGGATGAAAAGGTGCTGGAAACACCTGGAGCTGAAGAAATGCCGTACTCTGTTTCGCACGACGGGCGCTTCATTGCCTATATGTTTAAAGATTTGAAAACCAACCAGTCGTGGGATATCTGGGCGCTCCCCATGTTTGGCGACCGGAAACCTTTCCCGCTGGCGAACACGCAATTCACCGAGGCGGCTCCGAGCATTTCACTTGACGGAAAATTGTTCGCTTACCTGAGCGGCGACACGGGGCAGATGGAAGTGTATATCAAGCCCTTCCCAAGCGGTCAGGGGAAATGGCAGGTTTCGACCTCGGGCGCCAAGGGCACGCCCCGTTGGCGGAGCGATGGCAAGGAGCTCTACTTTCTCTCCCTGGAGGGAAAGATGACAGCCGTGGAGGTGCAAGAAAACGGTGCCAGCCTGGAACTGGGAACGCCGCAGGAGCTCTTTCAGGCCACCACGGTGACCGGTCCCGAGGGGCCCTACACGGTTTCCGCCGACGGAAAAAGATTCCTGATCAATGGGACCACGGCTCAAGCCGCCAGCCAGCCGCTCACGCTCATCACCAACTGGACGGCGGATTTGAAGAAGTAAGTGGCACGGGCATCCTGCCCGTGTCCGGCCACGGGCTGAATGCCCGCGCCACGCAATTTGCCGAAGGGCTAACGTCGGATGGCGATTTGAGCAGGATCCAGGTCATAGCCTTCGT
>JASIKV010000065.1 GCA_030049455.1 Terriglobia bacterium | reverse complement strand
GTTCGACTGGAAATGTGAAGTGGTATGAAAATCTGCCCGGATAGGTTGGATCGAGGCCATGCCGCAATTTCGAGTTCTGGAACACACTGCTGATGTGGGCTTCGAAGCCTTTGGGACCACGCGCCAGGAAGTATTCGCCAACGCCGCTCGCGCATTGGTTGACTTGATTGTAGAATTGGACACGATCGAGCCTCGCGAGGAAGTGCGAGTGGATGTGAAAGGGCCGGACCCGGAGAGTTTACTGGTCAACTGGCTGAGTGAAATTCTGTTTCTTCACGACGCGGAGGGATGGATCTTCCGGGAATTTGAGGTTCAGAGCCTTCAGGACAATTCGCTGAGCGCCCTGGCGCGCGGCGAAAAGTTCGAGCCTTCGCGGCACCAGGCCAAGGTGCTGGTGAAGGCTATTACGTACCACCAGCTCAAGCTGGAGAAAACTCCGCAGGGCTGGCGAGCGCAGGTTTATGTGGATATTTAGGGAAAAGCGCAGTCGAGTTTCCGTCTTGGGCAGTGCGCTGCTGGCAATCGGGGTCTTTTATTGCGTGTGGGGCATATGCGCCGCCGGGGATTTCTACAAAGTTCTGGAGGTTAAACCCAAAATCTTCGTCTGGATTCCCGATGATGTGATCGATCAGGAATGCGATCCGCTCTTTACGCGAGCGGCGACCTCGGGATTCATCGTGACCCGAGAGGGTGTGGTGGTGGTCGACACCGCCAACAGCCCCATGAACGCGCGCGACCTGCTCTACGAGATTCGCCAGCGCACGGACCAGCCCATCCGCTACGTGCTCAACACCAGTTCCGCCGGCGATCACATGCTGGGCAACGAGGTTTTTACCGACGAGCAGGCCACGCTCGTCTCCACCAAGCAGGCCCAGATGGAAATGCTGCGGTACCGCGATGAGCTTTCCAGCCGCATCCACACCGAGGATGGCTGGAAGCTGGAGGCGCGCATGCGCGGCTTCCACATTACCCCCACCACGATGACCTTCGATGAAAAGATGACGCTGAATTTCGGCGGCCAGGAGATCCGCATGATCAGCCTGCTGGCGGGCGATCATTCACCGGAGGATTCCGTGGTGTATCTTCCCGCCGCGAAAATCCTCTTCCTCGGCGAGCTTTTCGACAATCAATATTTTCCGCGCGTCGGCGGGCGCGACGTTCATCGCTGGATTGATGTGCTTCGCCAGGTGGAAACCTGGGACGCCGACACCTACATTCCCGGCCATGGCGCCCCGGGGACCAAGAAGGACCTGGCAGACTTCCGCAGATTTCTGGAATGGCTGGTGGCTGCGGTGGATTCGCGGCTGAAGCAGGGCCAATCGCCCGAAGACGTTCAAAAGGGCCTCTGGCTCCCCAAGACCTACAACTGGCACGCCCCTGAAATTTCGCAGGATACCGTCGCGGATGTCTGCAAGCAACTCGCCCCCGCGCACACGGCCCCTGCGCCTGCCCAGCCGAGCGGACAATAGACCTCAGGCGCCGGCAGAAACCCTCATTCGTATCGCAGGGCCACTAGGGGGTCCACGCGCGCCGCGCGGCGCGCGGGTAGGCAACACGCTGCCAGAGTCACCACCAGCAGCAGGAGCGTGCCGGCCGCATAAGCCAGCGGGTCCATAGGACGAACCCCGTACAGCAAGGATTGCAGGTAGCGCGCCAGTCCCAGCGCCATGCCGATTCCCACCACCGCTCCCGCGGTTACAAGCCGAAGACCTCGCCCCAGGACCATGCCCAGCACCTGCGCCTGTGAGGCTCCCAGCGCCAAGCGGATTCCCACTTCGTGCGTGCGCCGCGCAACTTCAAACGACATTAGTCCGTAAAGACCAATGCAGGCCACCACGAGCGCCAGCAGCGCGAAAGCTCCGGAGAGCCACGCCACCAGGCGCTCCTGGAACAAGGCTCTGTCGATTTGCTCGGCCTGAGTCATCAGGTGGTAAATCGGCAGGCCGCGCGCTACGCTCTTCACGGCCTCGCGGATTGAAGGAAGCAGCAGCTTGGGATCCAATGCCGTTCGCACTTCAAACGTTCCACCCCCTGGCTGCATTGGGAAGTAAATGGTCGGCTGAATCGCCCCGCGCAAACTTTCATACTTCGTGTCGCCCACCACGCCAATGATCTCGATGTCCGGCGGCTTCCCTTTGTCTGTGGAGATCAAGCGGCCGATAGCCCCCCGCTGGCCGAAGAATTGTCGAGCCAGGCTCTGATTCACCATGGCGATCTTCTTTTTTGGGGCGGAGGCATTGTCGAAATCCTGCAAGTTGAACGTCCGCCCGGCGAGGAGCGGGATGCGCATGGTCTCGAAAAAGTTCTGGCCCACGTTGAGAACATCGACTTGGGTTGATTGTCCGGGTTGATCGGGGTAGAAAACATCCTCCGTCATGTACCCGCCACTAATCAGCGGAACGGACGAAGATCCGACGGCTGAGACGCCGGGAATAGCGCTCAGATGCTGCCGCAATTCGCTGTACAGGTTCGCCAGCCGCTCGCCTTTGTAGCCGCTCAGTTCGGGATTCAGCCCAAAAAGGATGACGTTGCGAGCCTCAAAGCCCACGTTCAGGGTGGCGAGATTGATCAGCGTGCGCACCAGGAGCGATGCACCGACCAGGACGAGAATCGAAAGAGCGACCTGCGCTACCACCAGGACGTTGCCTAACCCGAATCTCTTTCCGGCGGCGCTCGACCCTAACGGGCTCATCGGGCTTTCTTTCAGGGCAGGCGCCACGTCGATGCGGCCGCTGCGCAGGGCGGGAGCCAGGCCGAAAAGAATTCCGGTAAGCGTAGCGATGGCCAGCGCGAATCCCAGGATTCTCACGTCGGGAAGTACGTTGATTTCCAGGGGAGAATACCAATTCGCCGAGAGGAATGCAGCGAGCGACCTCGCGCCGAGGTAGGCCAAGAGGATACCCCATAGCCCGCCCGCGGCTGCCAGAAGGAGGCTTTCGGCGAGAAGTTGGCGGAAAATCCGCCAGCGGCCGGCCCCCAAGGCGCAGCGCACGGCCAGTTCTTTTTCGCGCGCCGCCATCCGCGCCAGCATCAGGCTCGCGACGTTCGTGCAGGCAATCAGGAGCACCAACCCCACCGCCACCATCAACAGGAAAAGCGGGTCTGCGAAGCGTTTGCGGAGGGTCGTCAATCCGCGCGCCATGCTGATTAACTCCAGGTGTGGCGCATCCGCGAGCTTCAGGGCGGGACTTGCCCCGCCCGTAACTCCCCGGCGGAAAACCACCTCCGCTTCTGCCTGGGCCTGGGCAGCCGGCACGCGCGGCCTGAGCCGCGCCCCGATCATCAGCCACCAAGCGGTCGCGTCCGTCGCCTTGAACACATAAGGGGTCACCAGGGCGCGGGTTGAAAAAGGTAACCACAAATCATCTACGAGACCAGGATCAAGTCCCAGAAATCCGCGCGGCCCTACGCCGGCGACGCTAAAGGGGACGCCGTTGACAACAATTCGCTTTCCGATGACAGCGGGCGAACCCCCGAACTGTCCCTGCCAGTAGTTGTAACTCAGCATGACTACCGGAGGAGCGGCGGGCAGATCATCAGAAGGTCCAATCGCCCGGCCCAGCGCCGTCCTGATCCCCAGCGCCGGGAAGAATTCGCCGGAAACAAATTCCCCGCCCGCGAAGCCGGCGTTGCCATCGATGCTCACCTCCAATT
>JASIKV010000064.1 GCA_030049455.1 Terriglobia bacterium | reverse complement strand
CGGAGATCAAGGAGTAAGCGGTGGGAGCTGACGGACTCCAAAACACGCCGCACGTGGGTGAAAGCGCTCCGGTTCTTGCGCCGGGGCACACGTTCGCCACCATCACGGACAAGATCAGCTCCATCGTCCTGGTGCAGAAGACCCGGCGCGGCTGGTGGTTGGGATTTGCCATCGCCTTCTCCCTCCTGATGCTTTTGCAGGTGGCTATCGGCCTGCTGCTGATGATTGGTGTGGGGATTTGGGGAATCAACATCCCTATCGGGTGGGGCTTTGCCATCATTAACTTTGTGTGGTGGGTGGGAATCGGCCACGCGGGCACGCTGATTTCCGCATTTCTGCTGTTGATGCGCCAGGCGTGGCGGCAATCCATCAACCGATTCGCTGAAGCCATGACGCTTTTTGCGGTAGCGTGCGCTGGGACTTTTCCGCTTCTGCACATGGGCCGGCCGTGGCTGTTTTTCTGGTTGCTGCCTTATCCCGACACCATGGGCACGTGGCCGCAGTTCCGCAGCCCGCTGGTGTGGGACGTCTTTGCCGTTTCAACCTACGCCACCGTCTCCACCCTCTTCTGGTTCGTGGGGCTGATCCCGGACCTCGCGACCCTGCGCGACCGCGCCAAGAATCGGGTGGCGCGCATTATCTACGGCTTTCTGGCTATGGGCTGGCGCGGCTCGGCAATGCACTGGTTCCGCTACGAAATGGCCTACCTGCTGCTCGCCGGTTTGGCAGCGCCTCTGGTGGTTTCCGTGCACACGGTCGTCAGCTTCGATTTCACTTTGGCGATCATCCCTGGCTGGCACTCCACCATCTTTCCGCCTTATTTCGTGGCGGGGGCCATTTACTCCGGGTTCGCCATGGTGGTGACGCTGGCGATTCCGCTGCGCAAGTATTACGGCTTGGAGGATTTCGTCACCATCCGCCATCTCGACAACATGGCGAAGATCCTGATGACCACCGGCCTGATCGTGGCTTACGGCTACATGATGGAAACCTTCATGGCGTTCTACGGCGGACCCGGCTACGACCGTTACATGATCCTCAACCGCATGACAGGCCCCTACGCTCCGGTCTATTGGAGCCTGATTGCCTGCAATATCGTGATTCCGCTTGGCACATTGTGGAATTCCAAGGTCCGCCAAAACGTTACAGCGCTGTTCATCATTTCACTTGTGATTCAGACGGGCATGTGGCTGGAGCGTTTCGTCATTGTGGTCACCAGCCTGCATCGCGATTTTCTGCCTTCGTCCTGGGGAATGTATTACCCCACGAAGTGGGACTGGGCCACCTACCTGGGGACGATCGGTTTGTTTTTCACCTTGTTCCTGCTGTTTATCCGCTATCTGCCCATGATTTCGATCTTCGAAATGCGCGGGCTGAAGCAGGAACTGATGGAAAAAGAGGAGAAGACGGGTAACTGAAAGCCGGCCCTCGCTGGGGCAGATTTTCCATTTCGAGTTTCCAGTTTGGAGGGTGATGGTTTAACAATGAAGCGACACCCGCTTTACGGCCTGATGGCCGAATTCAATACGACAGAGGAGCTGATGAAGGCAGCGGAGCGCACCTACGCGGAGGGGTATCGGCAGATCGATGCCTTCACCCCCTTCCCGGTGGAAGGCTTGGCGGAAGCCATCGGCTTTCACAAGTCGCGTGTGCCGCTGATCTGCCTGATCGGCGGCCTCATCGGCTGCTCCGGCGGATTCTTTCTGCAATGGTGGCCGAACGTCATTGGTTATCCGCTGAACATCGGCGGAAGGCCATACAACAGTTGGCCGTCGTTCATCCCCATCACTTTTGAGTTGACGGTTCTTTGCGCGTCCCTGGCGACCGTGTTCGGAATGCTGGCGCTCAACGGACTGCCCACTCCATACCATCCGGTCTTTAACTGTCCGCGCTTTGAACTGGCGACGCGCAATAAGTTCTTCCTCTGCATCAAAGTGCGCGACGCGAAATTTGACGCACAGAAGACCCGTGAGTTTCTCCAAAGCTTGAATTGCCGCGAGGTGACGGAGATTGAGGCTTAGAGCGGGCAAAATTCGCCGGGCCGGAGTGAGCGCGCTCGCCGCGCTGGCTGTAGGTTTTGTTGCCGCCTGCCGGGTGGATATGCACGTGCAGCCGAAGCTCAAGCCCGGTGAAGGCAGCACGTTTTTTCAGGATGGGCGCGCCGATCGACCGAAGATTGCGGATACCGTTGCGCACGGCCACACGCGCACGGACGAGTTGCTATATACGGGGCGCGTGAATGGTGTGGTGGTGGACCAGTTTCCCTTCCCCGTTACTCGCCAGGTGCTGGAGCGCGGCCGGGCGCGCTTCAACATTTATTGCACGCCTTGCCACGATTACACAGGAAGCGGGCGGGGAATGGTGGTGCAGCGGGGATTTCCTCCCCCGCCGTCCTATCACATTGACCGCCTTCGACAGGCCCCGGCGGGCCATTTCTTCGAAGTGATTACGGAGGGTTACGGCGCCATGTACAGTTATGCGGGCAGAATCCCACCGGAAGATCGGTGGGCCATTGTGGCGTACATCCGCGCGCTGCAATTGAGCCAGCACGCCGCGCTTGATGACGTTCCGGCGGCGGAGCGGCAGCAACTCACAAGCGGAGCAAAATGAGCACTGTGGAAACACCGATTGCCGGAGTCGAGCGCCTGGAGAAGCGCGGGCTGGTGGTGGGGCTGATTGCGTTGGCCCTTTTGGTGGTGTTCGGCCTTCGCAATCCGGCAGAGTTCTTTCATTCCTATCTCTTGGCGTTTGTCTTTTGGAATGGAGTACCTCTTGGTTGTTTCGCCATCCTGATGCTGCACAACCTTGTCGGAGGGACGTGGGGATTTCCGCTGCGGCGCCCGCTGGAATGCGGCGCGAAGACCTTTTATCTGATGGCCGTCCTGGTGCTGCCGCTCCTGTTTGGATTGCGAGTGCTCTACACTTGGACCGACCCGGCAAAAGTTCAGGCGGACCCCTTGCTCCAATACAAGCACCTGTATTTGAACGAGCCCTTTTTCATCGTCCGGACCGTCATTTATTTCTTCCTCTGGGTTCTGATCACTTACCTGCTGAATAAGTGGTCGCACGAGCAGGACGAAACCGGCGACGCC
>JASIKV010000491.1 GCA_030049455.1 Terriglobia bacterium | reverse complement strand
ATCATCCGCGCCGGAATTGATCTTCGAGCCCGAAGACAATTGAAACAAGGTGTTCTGAAGATCACTGTTGGTCACTGACAATTGGTTCTCCGCCACCAAAGCAGGAATGTTGCTGAGAATAGTGAGTCCCATGAGGTTCCTCCTCTCGAATTTTGGGTTCCCGTTTAGGGCCGCAGAACCTGTGGCCGTGCGCAGCGCCATTCAGGGGCCGGTGGTTCTTCACTCCAACTGACGGAACCATTTCCCAGTTCATAAACCCCTATCGGCACATGTTTTGAAACCTTAAATGGGGGCCTTTTTGAGTCGCTCGAAGTCAATTTCCATTCATCTTGGGAATCTGCAAAGCCGATTAAATATTCATACAGATCGGCGCTGGGTTGGCGTGCAGCAGAGGGAAGAATGTCAGAGGATTTGATGAGCGGAACGGAGAAGCCGGCCCTATTTCCCTGCGAAGGTAACGGCGAGACGCTTGACCCGCCGGATTGGGAAAGCTTCCGGAAGCGGGCCCACCGCATGCTGGACGACATACTGGATTACACTCGCAGTATCCGCCAGCGTCCGGTCTGGCAGCCCATTCCCGAGGAAGTGCGAAGACACTTCTGCGGAGACATCCCGACTGCGCCTGTGCCGCTCGCCGACGTTCATCAGGATTTCATGACCCACATCCTGCCCTACGCGCCTGGAAATGTTCACCCGGGCTTCATGGGCTGGGTGCAGGGTGGCGGCACCCCTGTGGGCATGCTGGCGGAGATGCTGGCGGCGGGACTGAACGCCAACCTGGGCGGGCGTGATCACATTCCCATTGAAGTTGAACGCCAGGTGGCGCGATGGGTGCAGGCGCTATTCGGCTTCCCCGAAACTGCCACGGGATTGTTTGTTACCGGAACCTCCATGGCGAACTTTATCGGGGTGGTCCTGGCGCGCAATGCCGCGCTGGGCGGTGACGTGCGCCGTACGGGCGCCGCTGCTTCGTCGCCACGCCTGGCGGCGTACACCTCAACGGAAGTGCATGGCTGCATTTCCAAAGCCTTGGATCTTTGCGGTCTGGGGGCGGAAGTTATGCGACGGATCTCCACCGATTCCCGCAGGCGGATTGATCTTGCGGCGCTGGAGAGTGCCATTCGAAAAGACCGTGAGGCGGGCTTTCAACCTTTTTTGGTGGTGGGGACCGCCGGGACGGTGGATACCGGCTCGATTGACGATCTCGCAGGCCTCGGGGACGTTGCCCGGCGCGAGAAACTGTGGTTTCACATCGACGGCGCATGCGGTGCCTTGGCCATCCTCGCTCCCGACCTGGCATCAAGGTTGGTGGGAATCGAGTGTGCAGACTCGCTGGCATTTGATTTTCACAAGTGGGGACAAGTGCCCTACGATGCCGGATTCATTTTGGTCCGCGACGGAACCCGGCTTCGCGCCGCCTTCGCCGCGTCGTCAGCTTATTTGCGGCGTGAAGTGCGCGGGCTGGCGGCGGGGCCACCCTGGCCGTGCGATTACGGCCCGGATCTCTCCCGCGGATTTCGCGCGCTGAAAGCCTGGTTCACGTTGAAAGTTTACGGAACGCGAGCGCTGGGAGCCGCCATCGCGCGGACCTGCGCGCTGGCCCGCTACCTAGAGAGCCGAATTCTCCAGGCGCCCGAGCTCGAGCTGCTCGCGCCTGTGGAATTGAACATCGTCTGCTTCCGTTACCGCGCGAAGGACTCGGACCGGGTGAACGCAACAATTGTGGCGGAGCTTCAAGAATCAGGAATTGTCGCACCGTCAACGACCATTCTCGACGGCCGGTTGGCGATTCGGGCTGCCATTGTTAATCACCGCACGGGCCAAGGGGAAATTGACAAGCTCATCGAGAAGACCCTGGAGTTGGGCCGTCGTGAACTTTCCAAAGGCGATTCGGAGGCGGCTTTGGAAAGTCCGAGCGCCTTCCCTGAACCTCTTCCCATCATGAAGTGGGAAGCCGAATTGCAGGAGGTCGAGCGGAAACTCGTGGGAGATCCTAAAGCGGTCGATTTGCACTTCCGGCGCGCTTCTCTTTTTTCGGAGCTTGGCCGGTTGGGCGCCGCCACCAATGAATACCTCAAAGTGCTGCAGGCTGAGCCGCACCACCTGGGCGCGCTCAACAATTTTGCCCGCGTGCTGGTTGCGACAGGTCACCGGCGCGCCGCATGCCTATTGTTCAGGGACGCGGTTACCCGCTATCCGTCGGATCCCTTGAGCCATGTTAATTTCGGCAACTTTCTGCTGCAAGAAAGCGAATGGCTGGAGGCGCATGGGCAAATAAAGAAGGCGCTGCACCACAAAGCCGAAGCGCGGCGGGAGTTCGATCAGGCCCTGAAGATCGACGCCGGATACGAGAGGGCGCACGAGGGATTGTCTTATCTGGTGGCGGAATCCGGAAATGACGAGAAGGCGGATTGGCATCGCCGGCGGGCATTCCAAAACCGCAGCATCATTCCTTTGCCCTATCGCGGCGGGTCCGCGCCCATACCCCTTCTGCAGCTTGCATCGACTACGGGTGGAAACGCACCCTTAAAGAAATTCCTGGACGATCGGATTTTTCAAACCTTTCTCGTGCTTCCCGAGTTCCTCGACCCCGCGACTCCGCTGCCGCCTCACCATCTGGTGGTCAATGCCATCGGTGATGTTGAGGTTTCTTCGCGGGCGTTGGTCGCCGCGCAGGCGCTGATGACTCGAACCAGCGCGCCCGTCATCAATCCGCCCGCCGCGGTGCTTGCCACGAGCCGGGCGCAGAATGCGTTTCGATTCTCAGGACTTACCGGCGTGGTTACGCCGATTACCGTCACCGTTCCGCGCGAACAGCTTGCTGACCCAAGCGGCCCCGATGCTCTCAATCGTCTCGGCCTGGCGTTTCCGATCCTTCTGCGCGCCCCCGGCTTCCATACGGGCCTGAATTTTCTGCGTGTGGAAAGCCCCGCAGAGCTGCCTGCTGCAATCAAGCAACTCCCCGGCCGGGA
>JASIKV010000063.1 GCA_030049455.1 Terriglobia bacterium | reverse complement strand
GTAGCCCTTCGACTGCTTGTAGGCATACGGTTTCAGGTACTTTTCACTCCCCTCGCCGGGGTTCTTTTCACCTTTCCCTCACGGTACTGGTTCACTATCGGTCGCTAGAACGTATTTAGCCTTACGGGATGGTCCCCGTGGATTCCCGCAGGGTTTCTCGTGCCCCGCGGTACTCAGGAACGCGCGCGAGAGTCCAGTCAGCTTTCGTCTACGTGGTTATCACACTCTATGACCGGCTTTTCCAGGCCGTTCGACTAGCCGCTGGTTTGGTAACTCTCTGGCTCTGAACCGGCGCACGCCCTACAACCCCCAGCCCTCCATATTGAGTCATTGATCCATCGGGTCATTGATTCATTGAGGGACCTCTTCCCATTCGCCCTTCAATGTTTCAATGACTCAATGATTCAATGGCGCAATATGGAAGACTGGGTTTGGGCTCGTCCGCTTTCGCTCGCCGCTACTAGCGGAATCGCGGTTGCTTTCTCTTCCTCCAGGTACTGAGATGGTTCACTTCCCTGGGTTGGCTCGCACCCGCCTATGGATTCAGCGGGCCGTTGCCGGGTTTTTCCCGGCAGGGTTTCCCCATTCGGACATCCCCGGGTCATAGGGTGCTTCCCCCTTTCCGAGGCTTTTCGCAGGTAGCCACGTCCTTCTTCGCCGTCTAGCGCCAAGGCATCCACCGTACGCCCTTAGTAGCTTGACCATATGATCTGCTCAAGACATCAAATACAGTCGTCAGCTCTCAGTTTTCAGCCATCAGTCAAGAACCCCCTAATAGGCTCTCACTGACGACTGACTCCTGATGACTGACAACTTTCCTTCACAGACCCGCCTTCTCTCACTGCCCGGATCCAATCCCGGACAGCGCGCAGCCGCCAGAATTCAGCCTCAATTCCCCCGCAAGCACCCTTTCGAGCCCTTACTGAGAACTGACCACTGATGACTGACAACTGCTACTACTAGGTAGACGCCACACTATTCAGTTTTCAAAGATCGTCGGGTACCGGGAGCCGACTCGCGTCTCTCCCAGCCCCATCCTGCAACCTTGCGTCCGTCATTCAACGGAGCCGCCAGGATGCTGGGGTTGATTCCACCGGTTCGCGGATGAAACCAAGCTCAGCAACCTTGCGCGAATCTACAGCATCCCGCTCCAGAGCGCACAACGCGTCATGCGCGCCTTTGCGGCTACCAGGTTCGAATGCTTTGAGCTTCGGGGATTGAAACAGGCGGGAGGATTTATTGCTGGGGACCCACTTGCTTCAAGCCCTTAATCGAAAGCCTTTCGCGTATCGACCTCCAGGGATTTTCAACCGAGACGATGTGGAGTGCCAATTCAAGCTCGGCTGAACCCAAAAACCAACCGTGCCCCAATCACTACGTCCACCTTCGTACTGGCAATCCGAAATACTAGCGTAACATCTGCGCAATTGCAAGACTTTTTTTTCGACCCTATAAAAGATTTTGCTACCGTTGCTTGGCCGTCTTCTTAACCTACGGCAACTTTTGATACTTTATTGCCTGTCTATGGCTGAAAGATCCTTGCCAAGGTCCAGTCAACAGTGAGGACAAAGTGCTCAAAAAGATTCTTCAGGCAGTGATGTTGGGAACAATGCTTTCCATCCCTGCTCCCATGCCCTCGATAGCCCCTCCGGCCCAGGCCGCCTCCATCCAAGCGGCAAATCAACCGATCATCTGTAGCGTGATGGAATCCTTCGAGGAGCAGAAATTGGGAGTGCAGGCCGTGGTCTTTCACCAGCGGGACAAAGCCGATGGCCCGCGGCTGGGCGATCTGCTCTTGAAGCACACCGGCGAAGAGATGGAGATCGAGGCCTCGGGTGGCAGGCGCTATCGCGCCACAATCTTCCGCGTAAAGAGTTGTTTCGGCCGCGGCCTGGCAATTATTCCGACAAATCGACTGAAACTTGCTGAGAACGACGGATTTAGCTTGCGCCTTCCATAAAACAATCTTAGAGTCGCAGTCCGTCATCAAATAAGCAGGGGGTTGTAATGATCGTAGGAGTTCCCAAAGAGACATTTCCCGGTGAGCGTCGAGTCGCTCTGGTTCCGGTGATCGTTCCCAACCTGCTGAAGGCCGGCTTTCAGGTCCTGGTGGAAGCGGGGGCGGGCATGAGCGCCGGCTACCCGGATGCCGAATACGAGGCAAAGGGCGCCAAGCTTGCCGCATCCCGTGGTGAGGTCTTCAAATCGGCAGACGTCATCGTGCAGGTTTTGAGCTTCGGCTCGAACGACGCAACCGGGAAGGATGATCTGCCGCTCTTTCGCCCGGACCAAACGGTAGTCGGCTTTCATCGCCCCTTTGGCTCGATAGAAGCCGCGCAGCAGCTCGCGGCGACCCGGGTAACGTCGTTTTCCGTCGAGTTGATGCCGCGCATCACCCGAGCGCAGAGCATGGACGCGCTCTCTTCCATGGCCACCATTTGCGGATACAAGGCCGTGCTGCTGGCGGCGGACCGCCTGCCGCGCATGTTTCCCATGCTGACTACAGCGGCGGGCACCATTACTCCCGCGCGAGTCTTCATTATTGGCGCCGGAGTCGCAGGCTTGCAGGCTATTTCCACAGCTCGACGGCTCGGCGCGGTAGCCTCCGCCTACGATTTGCGTCCGGCGGCGAAGGAGCAGGTGCAGAGCCTGGGCGGGCGCTTCGTGGAATTGCCCATTGAAGCTAAAGATGCTCAGGACGCTCGCGGTTATGCGCGCCAGCAGGACGAAACTTTCTTCCAGCGGCAGCGCGAATTGCTGGGAAATGTCGTTGCCGAAAGCGATGTGGTTATTACTGCCGCTGTGGTGCCCGGAAAAAAGCCCCCGGTGCTGGTAACTGCGGAAATGGTGAAGCGCATGGCGCCGGGGTCGGTCATCGTCGACCTGGCTTCGGAGCGCGGCGGCAACTGCGAACTCACCAAGTCCGGCCAGCGCGTCATCGAGCACGGAGTCACCCTCATCGGCTACATCAACGTGGCGAGCACGGTGCCCTATCACGCCAGCCAGATGTATGCCAGGAACTTGACGGCATTTCTGCTGCACTTGGGCAAAGAGGGAAAACTGCAAATCGATCTTGAGGATGAAATAACGCGCGACACTTTGCTGACGCGCGGCGGCGAAGTGGTGAACCGGCGAGTGCGGGAGTTTTTCTCGTTGCCGGCGCAAACTAAAGGGTAAAGGGTAAGGTTTAAAAGGTAAAAGACCAAATGGTCGCGGCACAGTTTCAATGCGTAGCGGCGATCCCGCCTGGGCGGGATCGCCAGATGATCCGCCCGCAGACGAATCAAGCCGGCGCTACGGCATACTGTGCAGCTCCCGTTCCAAATCCAGTGCCTCCGGCCACCATTTACCCTTTAGCCTTTATCCTTCACCCTTTTGAGCAAGTCCCTCGACCATCTGAGGAGGAAGTGCTATGACCTTCGACCTGATCAACTGCCTGTACGTATTTATCCTGGCCGGATTCATCGGATTTGAAGTTATCAAGCGAGTCTCACCCTTGCTCCACACGCCGCTGATGGCGCTGACCAACGCTTTGGACGCCATCGTAGTGGTGGCGGCCATTATCATCGCCGGCCGGCATGAAAGCACTCTTTCCACCGTCCTCGGAGCCGTGGCCGTGGCTGCCGCCTTCAGCAACATGGTGGGCGGATTCCTGATTACCGACCGCATGTTGCGCATGTTCAAGCTCAGCAGGTCCAAAAAGCCATGAATCATATTCTCCAGCAGGAACTTATTGACGTTGCCTACATTGTGGCCGTGGCGCTGTTTGTGCTGGCGCTCAAGTGGCTCAGCTCACCCGCCACGGCCAAGCACGGCGTGCTGGCCGGTGAATTCGGCGCGGTGCTGGCCGTCACCGCCACGCTCTGCAACTACGAAATCATCGAATATAAATGGATCATCGTAGCGCTGGTGGTGGGCGCCATTGTGGGCATCCCTCTTGGCCTCGTGCCCATGACGGCAGTTCCCCAGCGGACGGCCATGAGCCACGCTTTCGGCGCCCTCGCCGCGGCCATGATCGGCATTGCCGAATACTACGTGCGCGTTCCCAACCTCACCAAGTTCGACATGGTTGAGATCGCCATGGAAGTCATCATCGGCTCGCTGACCTTCACGGGCAGCTTGATCGCCGCGGGCAAATTGCAGGAAGTGCTGCCCCAACGGCCCATTACCTACAAGGGTCAGAATTTTGTCAGCCTGTCGGTGCTGGGCGCAGCCGTGCTTTTGGCTATTTGGCTGATGATCCACCCGGAAGCGTCGCATCTGTTCCCGGTCATGGTGGTGGTTTCGCTGATTTTCGGTGTGCTGCTGGTCACGCCCATCGGCGGCGCGGACATGCCCACGGTGATTTCGCTCTTAAACTCCTATGCCGGACTTTCCGCGGCGCTGCTGGGCTTTGTGCTCAACAATAAGGTTCTCGTCGTGGCCGGTGCGCTCGATGGCTCGTCGGGCTTCATCCTCTCCGTCATCATGTGCAAGGCCATGAACCGCTCGTTCACCAACGTCATGTTCGGAGCGTTCGGCCAGGTGCAGGCATCCGCGGCCGCTGCGAAGGAAGAGCGCACCGTGCGCAGCGCCACGGCGGAGGAAGCGGCCGCGATTCTGGGCGCGGCGAACAAAGTCGTGATCGTTCCCGGCTACGGGATGGCAGTGGCCCAGGCTCAGCACAAGGTTCGCGAGCTTTTCGATATTCTCACCAAGAAGGGCATCGACGTGAAGTTTGGGATTCACCCCGTCGCCGGCCGCATGCCCGGACACATGAACGTGCTGCTGGCCGAGGCCGACATTCCCTACGACCGCCTGCAGGATATGGACGAAATCAACCCCGACTTTCCGCAGACCGACGTGGTGCTGATCATCGGCGCCAATGACGTCACCAATCCCGCCGCCAAGACCGACCAGGGCAGCCCCATCTACGGCATGCCGATTCTGGAAGTCGATAAGGCCCGCACCGTCATGGTGATCAAGCGCAGCATGAACCCCGGCTTCGCCGGAATCGATAACCCGCTTTATTACGAAGATAAAACCCTCATGCTCTTCGGCGACGCCAAAGGTTTTGTGGGCGACATCGTGCGCGAATTGTCGGGCGGGGCGCATTGATTTTGAATCCCATTTTCAATTCTCA
>JASIKV010000490.1 GCA_030049455.1 Terriglobia bacterium | reverse complement strand
GACCAGGCGATGCCGATGCGCGGGGCAATTCCCCATTGGTTCTGATTCAACAGCGAGTTGGTGGCGCCTTGCGTGGGTGACGTCAGGTTATTCCCCGCAAATTCCAGCCCGGAGCCCGTGATGGAATCGGCGACGACGTTGTAGGAATACAGCGCCGGGTTGAACGCCGTTAGCTTGCCGTACCTTTCCGACATCGGCCCGTCCAAGTCCCAGCGCAGCCCGGCGGTTACGGTCAGGTTGCTTCGCATTTTGAAGCTGTCATTGATAAACGCTCCGGCCGTATTCGACCGGTAGTAACGGCTCGCCGCACCGCTGAACGCCGTTCCGTAATAAATCTTCCCTCCTTCCAGGAAGCTGGTAGGGGCCGTCGAGCCGTGGAATTCGATAATGGACGCTTGAGTGTTGTTGTTGATGATGTTGAGCTGGGTTCGGTCCCACTGGGTGCCGATCGAAATCGTGTGGCGCCCTTGCACCGTATTGATCGACGATTCATATTCCATTTGATTCTGGCGCATCCCGTCATTGGCAAAACTGGGGTCCTCGCCGAAATCCAGATAATCGTCAGAGAATTCGTCTGCGATTTCGAAGTAGGGCATTGTCGTCTCACCCAGCAGACTCATGCCCAGATTGGTGGGATTGAAGTCTGAGTGCGTGGCCGCATAGGCGCGCATGCGCGTAAAGCCGATGTGCTGTTCCCAAGTGACCTTGGGGGAAAGGATAATATTGTTGGTGATCGTCGCCACTTGGCTGCCCGCATAAAGCTTCTGAGGAAAGCCCAGCACGTTCGTCTCGTAGGCGAAGGGATTCGACGTCGGATCGTTCTGATAGTAATACTTCGCGGACATGCGGTCATTGCTGCTCAACTGATAATCCACGTCGGAAATGCCCTGATCGACGCGGTTGGTAGCGTTAGGTCCCACGACCAAAGCATCGTAGCCGAGCGCCTCAGCGGTAGAAAGGGTGGTGATTTGCGGGGTAGGAATCATGTATTGTCCGTTGGGAAGCGTCGCGTTGTACATGGCCAGCGCTACCGGGTTGATCTGGGCGGCGGTGACCGTTTTGCCGTAAGAGCTCGACTCCATGGCGATGAGGCCACCCACGCTGCGGTCATTGGTCAAACCCAGCGGCACGGCTGACCCCTGGGTAGCGTCCTCGGCATCGGAAACGCGCACCCCCTGGTAGGAGAGGAAGTAAAACAACTTGTCCTTCTTAAGGGGCCCGCCGAAGGTGGCGCCGAACATGTTGCGATTCATGAAGGGAATCTTGGTAGTCGCCGCCGGCGAGGCGTTGTAGAAGAAGGGGGCGGCGTTCAAGTCGCTGTTCTGCCATTCCTCCCAGGCCGACCCGTGAATCTGGTTGGTGCCGGATTTGGTCAGCACGCTGATGTGCGCGCCGCTATTGTTTCCCTGACTGGCGTCAAACATGGCGGCGTTCACGGCGATCTCCTGGATGGCATCGGGGGGGGGAGTGGGCAGGGCCTGGCCGATAGCGTCGTAAATGGAGGTGGATTGAATTGAGCCGCCGATGCCAAAGTTTTCGCCCGTGTTCAGCACAAAGCGGTTCTCACCCACGGAACTGGTGGAGTTTCCATTAAACAGGTTGTTGGTGCTGACGCCGTTCAAGGAGAAGCTGTTACTCGTATCTCGGTTGCCGTTGGCGAAGATAGCCTGATTCCCCAGTCCTGCGTTGCTGCCCGCGCCGCCCAGAAAGTCGGCATGTACGCCCGGGGTCAAGATCGCTAATTGCGTGAAGCTTCCAGTGCCGAGCGGAGTGTCCTGGATGGTCACCTGGTCCACCACGTAGCCGTTGGTGGGGTCGGTCTGGTTCATCAGCGGCGTGGCTGACACTTCCACCTTCACGGCGACTGCTCCGACCTTCAGGCTGCCGTTCACGGTCGTCGATCGATCGCTGGTAACAAGAACCTGCGTGTGGGTTTCTGTCTCGAATCCGGTTTTTGTGAAGCTTACCGTGTAGGTTCCCACCGGGAGATTGGGAATGGAGAACGTTCCCGTCGCGCCCGAATGCACCACCACATCGAGACCGGTGCCTACGTTGTGAACCTTAACCTCAGCGTCCGGCACGGCAGCGCCGGAGGCATCCAGCACTGTTCCATTGATGGCTCCGGTCGTGAGCTGCGCGCGCAGGGGCGTTCGCAGGCCGGCAAGCAGGAGCAGAGAAAGGGCGGCGGCCGTCCAGGGGCTCCGCAATAGGCTGAACTTGCTCTTCTTCGTTGATTTCATAATTCTCCTCGCACACCTTTTATCTTCGGTTCATTTTCTGGACCCCAGCCCCACGCCCAATGTCAGATCCAGTGACGCTCCATTCAGTTTTCCGGGTCAGCTTTCAGTGATAAGTCAGACTGGTTACAAAATCATTGCGCGTTGATTTCGCGCTTTTGAAAATAAAAAAGCCGCCCCGCCAACAATTCCTCCGGCACGGCTCATAAAATCCGCTTTTCGCTTCAATAAAGACAGCTTTGTATTCCGTTTCAGACTCTAAAGCGGAAGTTTCTACCACGAACCCGACGAAAAGTAAAGGCAATCAAAGTGGCAAGAAAATAGCGTACAAATTGTCATTCAGGCATGATTAAGAATTGTCAAGGCAGGGTAAAATGACGGTGAAATTGCTGCACATTTCTGCAAGCCGTGGTTAATGGCCGGACATTGCAAAAAACGGGCGACCCTGAAAAAGCGCGATGGGCGGGCAATCTCCATGCGGAGGTTGGGATCCTACGCGACGCGCTCGCAGAGCATTACACGCTCCTGGTTATCAACCTCGCGCAGGCGCACCTCAATCACTTCCGTGTCGGAAGTCTGAATGACCCTTCCCACGTAGTTGGCCTGAATGGGCAACTCGCGATGGCCGCGGTCGATGAGCACACACAAGTCCACACGCTGCGGCCGCCCGTGGTCCAGCAGCGCTTCCAGCGCGGCGCGCGTGGTGCGCCCCGTATAGAGCACGTCGTCAACCAGGATTGCCGTCTTTCCCTCCACGCTAAAGGTTGAGGGAACTTCCTGGACCACGGGCTTCTGCGCCACGGTTGAGAGGTCGTCGCGGTAAAAGGTGATGTCCAGCGTCTCCACGGGGGGCGCGGTCTTTTCGATCTCCATCATTTTCTTCGCCAGCCGCTCCGCCAGGGGAACTCCCCGCCGGCGGACACCCACCAAAACCACATCCGCCAGGCCGTTGTTGCGCTCCAGGATTTCATTCGCCAGGCGCACCAGCGTGCGGTCGATCTCCGAACTCGACATCAATTGCGCCTTCTCGCGAACCTCTGCAACTTTGGGTTTGGCTTGGGGATTTTCCATGTCACGCTCCGAATCACCTTGGCAAGATGGGAATAAAGTGTAGAGGGAAAAGGTTAAAGGGTAAAGGATAAATGCTAAAAACCGCCGCTGTCTTGATGATGGGACAGAAAAAGCTCTCACCATAGCGGGTAGCCAGGGCATGCCTTTTATGCCGCGGGCTCTTCCGAAAGAAACCAAAGCCCACGGCACAAAAATCGTGTTGTACCTACCCGCTCTGTGAACCTTTGTGCTCTCTGTGGTGATGGCTCTTTGGGGACCCGTTTCGGCTCGGCTGAGGCGAATTCTCTTTCCGCCCGTGGGCAGAGGCCACTGCATTCTCTTCTACGCTTTAGCCTTTACCCTTTAACCTTACTGTCGCCAGCTTCGCGTCGATCTCCTCAATCTTGTGAAACTCATCATCCCAGAATGATTGGGACTGCATGCTTTCCAGGTAGGCTTGCGAGTATCCAAAAGGCGTCCACACCCTTTTTTTGTAACCGAACAGCCGCTGCTTCTCATGGCCGGGGCGCACATCCAGAATCTCGCTTGCATTCCCGCCGCGAAACGCCTCTT
>JASIKV010000489.1 GCA_030049455.1 Terriglobia bacterium | reverse complement strand
CTGCGCGATACGCTTCGACCGTTGCCTCAAAGTCCGTCGGTACCGGCCAGTGAAGCAGGTAGAGGTCCAGGTACTCCAGTCCCAGCTTGCGCAAGCTGACATCAAAGGCGCGCAGGGCGCGGTCGTAGCCAAAATCGGTCATCCAGAGCTTGGTGGTGACGAAAACCTCCGGGCGAGCGACGCCGCTTCGCCGGATGCCTTCGCCCACCTGCCGCTCGTTTTGATAGGCGGCCGCAGTGTCGATCAGGCGGTATCCCCCGGCGAGGGCGGTTGCAACGGCTTCAGCCGTCTGCTGCGGAGTACTTTGAAAGACGCCGAGCCCGAGGGCCGGCATCTTGACGCCGTTGTTCAGATTGATAAGCTGACTTTTTCCGTTAACCACGATTTCCTCCACCTTTTCCTTAATCGTTCACGCCTGCGTGAGTCGAGGTACTTCCAGCCTCAACCTTCGGGAGTGGCTCAGTCTGAAATTCCGCAGGGGCAGGGCTCGTGCCTGCCGTTAAATCCAGGGCACCCGCGACCCGTCGCGCGAAGACGACTTTGGCTCGCAGGGCGAGGCGCGCCCCTACTCCGAGATTTGAAATTGACCCATGACGCAACCTTCTTGCGAACAGCGTAGTCTGAAGCAGGCGAGATTCAATTGCGAGGGTTTTATTGCTGGTGCGTGGCGGCTATCGGCCTGCGGAGGGAATTAGCAGCGTGACGTCGCGATCCAGGCGCATTCCGACGAGTGAGCCGGCGGCGAGGGCGGCTTGTTTGCCTTTGGGGAGAAAGAGCGCGGTCATGACGCCGGCGGCTCCCAGGCCGATGGCGGCTCCGATTCCACCCGCAGCGCCTACGGCGGCGGGAGCCAGGATCATCAGGGCCTGCACCTTACGGTTGGCGCCCTTGCCCTTCAATTCGCCTTCCGGCCCCACGTTCGGGTCGCTGCCGCTTTCGCTGGAGAAGACTTCGGTAAGCGATCCGGCGATGGATTCCTTCTGGCCGTTGGGAAGTTCGACGGTGTCAAAAACGATGGTCAGCAGGCCGCCCTTGCCGCGGTGCTCGGCCGGGCGAACCTCACTCACGTGGCCGTCAATGTGCACGCCTTTGGGGAGCACGTCGCGGTCCTCCACCGCCACCGGGTCAATCAGCGTGCAGATAATCCGGTCGCCGGTCTTGGAGGTGCTGGAGTTCAGACTGGTGTGCAATTGCAGCTTGAATTCCGTGCCTTCCGGTACGGTAATTTCGTCGACGTTGGGATTGTCCTGCTGCTGAGCGATGAGGGGGGCCGCCGTGCTCACCAGAAGCGAGCAGGCGGTGAAGAGCGCGAAAATTTTTGACTTCATTCCCAAGTCTCCCAGGTTGTAACCGATCCGGCGGAACGGAGTGCCAAAGCGGAATAACTCATTTCACCACCAAATGGCCGGCGCAGTCAAAGACAAAATCTGGTGTGCATTTGGTTCGATGCGGATTCCGGCGCGGGGTTGGATGGGCCGGCGGTGAATCGGGCGGCCCCAGTCTACTCGCGCGTTTCGGCGTGATGGCGGACGTCGACTCCTTCCACCAGGAAGAGCACGTCTTCGGCGATATTGGTGGCGTGGTCGGCAAGGCGCTCCAGGTTGCGGGCCACGAACATCAGGTTGATTCCCTGGCGGACGGTCTTGGGGTCGCGCTCCATGAAGCCGATCAATTCCTCGTAAATGGAATCGCGCAGGGAATCGACGGCGTCGTCAGAAACCAGCACGGTGCGGGCGAGCTCCGGGTCCTTTTCACGAAGGCATCCAGGCTCTTGCGAATCATCGACTGCACGCGGCTGGCCATGGCCGGGATATCGATCATGGGCTTCATGAGCGGTTCGTTGGACAGCGAAAGCGCCCGCTCGACGATGTTGACCGCCAAATCGCCCATGCGCTCCAGGTCGTTGTTGATCTTAATGGCGGAGGTGAGGAAGCGCAGGTCCGTGGCCATGGGCTGCTGAAGGGCCAGCAGGCGCGTGGCCAGGTCGTCAATCTCGATCTCCATGTGGTTGATCTCGGATTCATTCTGCAGGACCTTCTGCGATTGCTGGGGATCCTTTTCCGTCAGCGCCAGGACGCTGCGGTAGACGGAGTCCTCCACCAGCGCGCTCATCTCCAGCAAGCGGCTTCGCAGATAATCGAGTTCCTCAACAAAGTGGCGCAAACGATTCTCCGGGATGATGATGAGTTGTCATTACCGGGCAATCTTCCCCTTGCACTTCATAATATCCGATGCTCCCGCAACCCGCCTATAACTTAAAGTAATGGCCCCAGCGCGCGGGACTTAACCGAACCTGCCCGTAATGTAGTCTTCCGTTTCTTTCTTCGCAGGCGTCTTGAAAATAATTTCCGTCTTGTTGAATTCAATCAACCGGCCCATCAGGAAGAAGCCGGTAAAATCCGCGGCGCGGGCGGCCTGCTGCATATTATGCGTCACAATCACCATGGTGCAGAGGTCTTTCAGGTTGAACAGCAACTCTTCGATCTTCGCCGTGGCGATGGGATCGAGCGCCGAGCAGGGTTCATCGAGCAGCAGAACCTCCGGCCCCACGGCGAGCGCGCGGGCGATGCACAGGCGCTGCTGCTGGCCGCCGGAAAGCGCGTAGGCGGATTTGTGCAGGGAATCCTTCACTTCCTCCCACAGGGCCGCGCGGCGCAGGCTTTTTTCGACAGCCTCGGCCAGCGTGGACTTTGAGCCCATTCCGTTGATGCGCAGGCCGTAGGCGATGTTGTCGAAAATGGATTTGGGAAAGGGATTGGGCTTCTGGAAAACCATTCCCACCCTGCGGCGAAGATTCACAACGTCGAGCGAGAAAATGTCCTCGCCGTCCAGAAGCACTTCGCCTTCCGGGCGCGCCTGGGGCACAGTTTCGTACATGCGATTGAGGATGCGCAGGAAGGTGGTTTTGCCGCAGCCGGAGGGTCCAATCAGCGCGGTGATTCGCCCCGTGGGAACCTGCAGGTTGATCGTGTGCAGCGCCTGCCGACCACCATAGTAAAAATCCACACTGGTGGCGCGCATTTTGACATCGGCCGGCCACGGCGAGGCGGTTCCCCCCGCGCGCTCGGCGGGGCGGGCATCTTCCGAGGTATTAGTGCGCATAGGCTGAACGCTCGACGCAGAACTCACGGCTTACACCCTTTGTGCGGGCGCTTCACATTGCGCCCCTACGCCCGGCGGAAGGAGATTCCCCGGGACACGACGAGGCGCGCACCGACGTTGGTGATCAAAACCAAGGCCAGAAGCACCAATCCCGCCGCCCACGCCTGGCGGTGCCAGTCGTCGTACGCGCTGAGCGCATACTCGTAAATCATAACAGGCAGCGAGGCGATGGGCTGATTCCATCCCGGGCTCCAAAAGCGATTGCCCAGAGCGGTGAAAAGCAAGGGAGCGGTTTCGCCGGCCACGCGCGCCAGGGTGAGCATAATCCCCGTCACAATTCCCCTCATCGCCGCCGGCATGACGACCGTGGCCACCGTCTTCCACTTGCTCGCCCCCAAAGCCAAAGCGCCCTCGCGCAGCACGCGAGGAACAGCCCGAAGGGACTCCTCCGTGGTGCGCACGGCGATGGGGATCATCATGACCCCCAGCGCCAGGCCTCCCGCAAGTGTCGAGAAATGCTTCATGGGAATCACGATGACAGTATAGGCGAAAATCCCCGTGACGATGGAGGGCACGCCGTTTAGTAAGTCCGTGGTGTAACGCACCAAAAAGGAAAAGGTCTTGCCGCCGAATTCCGCCAGGTAGACCCCTGCCAGCAAGCCGAAGGGGATGCCGATGAGCGAGGCCAGCAGCAGGAGCTTGCCGCTGCCCACAATGGCATTGGCCATTCCCCCGCCTGCTTCGCCCACCGGGGCCGGCAGCCTGGTAAAGAATGCCCAGTCCAGTGACTTGCTGCCATACC
This sequence comes from Terriglobia bacterium, assembly GCA_030049455.1. Lineage (GTDB taxonomy): Bacteria > Acidobacteriota > Terriglobia > UBA7540 > UBA7540 > Bog-366. The sequence goes on along the minus strand of JASIKV010000489.1, from coordinate 7,328 downwards.
ACAGGAGGTAGCCCAGAATGACGAAGAGCACGGAAACCGTCAGCAAGGCGCAAACTCCCGTGAGGCTCAGCATGACCACATTCACAAGTTTGCGCCAGCGGATGCGGAGGCTCATGCTTGTGACGTCCCCTTCTGGGTGGTGGCCATAATCACCAGGCGCGCCAGGCCGTTAATGACGATCGTCACCAGGAACAGGACGAGGCCCAGCTCGATCAGGGCCTGCAAATACAAGTCCCCGGTCGCCTCGGTGAACTCATTGGCGATGACGGCGGCAATGGAATAGGCGGGGGCAAAAAGCGAAGCGCTGATTTTGGGATCATTCCCGATCACCATCGTCACCGCCATCGTCTCTCCCAGTGCGCGCGCCAGGGCAAGGAAAACCGACGCCATGATTCCCACCCGCGCGAAGGGCACCACCACCTGCCAGGTGGATTCCCACTTTGTGGCGCCCAATCCCAGCGCCGCCTCACGCTGCTCCACCGGCACCGCCAGCAAGACCTCCCGCGAAACGGAGATGATGTAGGGCACAATCATCAACGCCAGCACCAGCCCGCCCGCCAGCATGCTTACCCCATAAATCGGGCCCTTAAAAAGCGGGAGAAACCCCAAAGTATGCTTGAGAAAAGGCATCACCGCGCTACGCAGTACTGGAACCAGGATGAAAATCCCGAGCACGCCATAGATGACGCTGGGAACTGCCGCCAGGAGCTCAATGACAAAGGTCAGGTAGTTGGAAACCCGCGGCGGGGCAAGTTCAGATAGGAAGATGGCGGCGCCCACTCCCAGAGGCACAGCAACCAGCAGCGCCAGTGCGGAAGAAACCAGCGTGCCGTAAATGAAGGGCAACGCGCCGAAATCCCCGCTGACCGGGTCCCAGGTTCTCCCCAGGAAGAATTCAAACCCGAATTTGTGGCGGGGCAGAATGGAATTGATGTAGAGCTGGTAGACCAGCATCACCGTTACGACAATGATGCTCGCCGCCGCCAACAAGGTGATGAGATGAGCAACCTCATCGCCATGCCGCAGCTTCTGAAGAAACTGCCGCGCGCGCAGGGAAAGACGCGCGCGGCCAGCGGTGACTGGAATATTGGGCACCTTAGTTAACCTGCGAGATCGCTTTGGTTTCCTTGGCCACGACCTCTTTGGGAAGCCTGGCGTAGCTGAGGGCCTCGGTCAATCCTTGACCGTCCTGCAGCATCCAGTGAAGAAAGTCGACTATCGCCTTTTTCTTGGCGGGGTCGCTAATCTTCGTGGGCACCAGCAGCCACGTGAAACTGGAGATGGGGTAGGCACCCTTGCCCGGCGCGTTGGTGATGGAAACCCTGAAATCGTCGGGCATGGACTTCGCCGTCGCCGCCGCCGCGGCCGTAACGCTGGCCAAATCCGCCTTCACAAAGACTCCGGATGAATTCCGCACCTTGCCGTAGGGCATCTTGTTCTGGATGGCGTAGATCAACTCGACATATCCGATGGCTCCGGGCGTTTGCTTCACCAGACCCGAAACGCCCTCATTCCCTTTGCCGCCCAGGCCCACAGGCCAATTTACGGAAGTATTTTTCCCCACCTTGGTCTTCCACTCTTCGCTCACCTTGGAAAGATAATCCACCCAGATATAGGTTGTGCCGCTGCCGTCAGAGCGGTGCACAACAACAATGTCCGTATCGGGCAACCCAACACCCGGGTTGGCGCCGGCAATCGCCGGATCATTCCATTTCGTGATGTTACCGAGGAAAATGCCCGCCAGGGCCTCCGGGGTGAAGTTGAGTTCCTGATTGATGCCGGGAAGATTGTAGGTTGGAACATCCGCGCCCAGCACGGTTGGGAAGTGCAGGATCTTGATTTTGGCCTGGCCGAGCTGCTCGTCGGTCATAGGGCCATCGGAAGCGCCGAAGTCCACGGTTCCGGCAAGGACCTGCCGGATTCCACCACCCGAACCGATGGACTGATAGTTGAACTCAATGTCCGGGTGGAGCTTGTGGTACTCATCAAACCACTTGGAGTAAATCGGATATGGAAAAGTAGCGCCCGCAGCATTGATCAACATTGCGGATGCGGGGGCCGGCGCTGCCGAAGGGGCATCAGCACTTACGCCCAGCCCAACCATAACGATTGCGAGGCCCACAGCAATATGGGTGATTGAAGTCTTGAGTCTCATTGTGATTCCTCCGCCGCAAGTTTCAGTAGGAAGTGTTACGGCGGAATTAAGACATCGTTATTCCTGGATTTAAGTCCTTAACGGCTGCTGATTTTCAGCGGCGCATGTTACATGAACGTTAAGCTAGTGTTACTCAGGGATAAAGCGGGCGAAGGAACCGAGGTTGCTAAAAGGCTCCGGCCATATCGTGTAAGGCGGAGTGCCAGCGCGCGATGGCACATGGCCCCCCTGAAAGTAGCCTGACTACTTTGACTTGCAACGGATTCAACCCTTCCGCCAAAACTTCCTCTATTCCCTAAGGCTGCGAATTTTTCCCAAAATTGTATTTAATCTTGGTGTCACAAACCCATCACACTCAATTAATCGCCCTCTTTCAGCATGAACACGCTATTCCCGGACAGCGAAGTTCTAATCCGCATGGAGCACTCGAGAGTTTTTCTCGGGCAGTCTTAAGCGAAAACTTAAGGAGCAAATGATGCACAAACGCGAGCATGTCACCCCCCGAATTTTGTGCCTGGCGTTGGCGTTGATGAGCGTGCCGGCCTTTGGCTTATTCGCCAGTGACAGCAATTCGACGGCAGCAGACACCAACACGCCCCCTGCAACCAATGCGGCCAAGCCCGCCGCCGTCTCCAACGACGAAGTCACACTTCTGAGGCAGCAAATCGCTCTTCAGCAAAAGCAGCTTGAGCAAATGCAGAAAGCCCTGGAGGACCAGAAGCGGCTGTTGGACCGTTTGACGCAGCCAGCGCCGGCAACGCAGGTCGCCTCGCAACCCGCGAAGCCCGCGGAGAGCGCCGAATCAGCGGCCCAGCCGGCGAAGCCCGCCGCCGCGGAACAAACAACGCTTGCGGCCAAGTCCGCCACGGACTCGACGCCAGTGGCCCAGCACTCACTGACAACGGCGGATACGCAGTCGCCAGATCCGTCCCACCCCGCCAGCCTGGGCGAAGTGGCTTCCACCACGCCCATGATTCCACAGTCGCAGAAAAAAACGGATAACGCCATCGTGATTCCCGCCGCGGGCACAACCGCCAACACCGCCACGATGAGTTCGTCCGCGCAGGAGGGCGGCGGAGAAACCTCACCGCTTCAATTTCACCTCGGCGCCGCCACGTTCACTCCCGTGGGCTTCATGGATTTCACCAGCGTCTTCCGCACTAAAGCCGCAGGCGGCAACATCGGAACGAGTTTCGGGAGCATCCCCTATGCCACATTACCCTCGGGAACTTACCAGACGAACCTCAGTGAACTTCGCTTCAGCGTGCAGAACTCCCGCATCGGCTTTCGCACGGACGCGGACGTGAAAGGCGCCCATGTGACCGGCTACATGGAAGCCGACTTTCTGGGCACGCCCTCCAGCACCAACATCGCGGTGACCAACAATGCTCAACTTCTGCGCGTGCGATTGTATTGGGTCGACCTGCGCAAGGGAGGCTGGGAAATTCTGGGTGGTCAGACCTGGAGCCTGGCCACGCCGGGCCGTACTGGCATCTCGCCGCTGCCCGCTGACGTCTTCTACACGCAGGATATGGACGTAAACTACCAGGCGGGCTTGTTCTGGGGTCGCATACCGGAATTGCGATTCGTTTATCACCTCCCCAGCGATAAAGCCGCGTTTGCCTTCGCCATTGACAGTCCTGACCAGTACGTGGGGGGGTCGTCGGGAGGCGGAACCATCACCCTTCCCACGCTTCTTGGCACCTACGCAAGCGAGTTGGATGAAGGCGCAAGCTCCGGGGGTATTGCTACTCCCGACGTTGCTCCTGATTTCATTGCCAAACTGGCATTTGATCCGACCAAACGGATTCACTTCGAAATCGGCGGAATGGAGCGCACCTTCAAGGTATGGGATCCGGGCACGGCCGCCGGGACAGACGCGCCTGCGGTTACCGCCCAAACCTTCTCCAACGAAGGCGGCGCCGGCTTCTTCAACGTGAACGTCGAGGTTTTCAAGGGGCTCCGTCTGCTGACCAACAACTTCTGGAGCGACGGCGGGGGCCGCTATATCTTCGGCCAGGCTCCGGATCTGGTTGCCAACGCCAACGGCACCATAACTCCCCTGCACAGTTCATCGACCGTGACCGGGCTTGAATATGTCAACCGTGGTCAGATGATCTACGCCTATTACGGCGGTATCATGGTAGGCCGCGACTCGGTGATTGACAGCAATGGCAAACTGGTCGGCTATGGATATGCGGGCTCGGCAACCAGTCAAAACCGCACCATCCAGGAACTCACCTTCGGCACGAATAACACCATTTGGAAGCACCCCAAGTATGGAGCGCTGAACTTCATTTCTCAGTTCTCCTACGTGGTGCGCGACCCCTGGTACATCGCGCCGGTCACTTCAGGTCCCACCAATCCCGTGAACGCTACGGACAACATGTTGTTCTTCGACCTTCGCTATACGCTGCCCGGCTCGGCTCCTACTCTGGGAAAACCTGCCCGGTAGCCTGATTGATACCCTTCGCTCCAGCGTGGGCTTCGGCCTGCGCTGGGGCGATGGGCTTTTCCTCACTGCCGCAAGTCTCATCCGATTCAATTCATTGAATATCGAATATCGCTGACGTACTTTGGCCAGGGGCGGTCAAGGAGTCGCACCAGAGGATCTTCAGCGCCCTTCAAGTAGCGGTCGAAGAAGGCGAGAGCGTAATCAAGAATAACCGGTTGATAGGACTTGCTCAGGTTCGTCCACGCCAGGTGGCTGGCTCCACCGAATTCAATGTAATACTTTGGCGAGGAGGTCTGATCATAGGCCCCCCCTCGCCGGCGGACAAAGGGAGTGACGCCGATATCAAGCGTCCCGCCCTGGTACATGACCGGCACGCCCAGTCCGCCCAAAGTGCCCTTGCGGATGTAGGGCGTGCAATAGGGCGAAAGGGCCAGAACCGCCTTCACGCGTGCATCTTTCCACGAAGGCCATGCTCCCGCCAGCCCCAAGACCGTGTACCCGCCGAGCGAATGGCCCGCCAGGCCAACACGATTTGGATCAACCCGAATCCCTTGAAACGATTTCTGCTTCAGGACGGCATCAAGAATCGCTTCCAAATCGTCTCGCCGGTCCCGATAGGTCGCATCACTCCAGGACTCCGGTCTCAGAAATGGCTTTTGCGACCAGACGCTCGAGAGTTTTTCAAAGTGCCGCCCCTCCCGGCTGGGGCCGCAGGCGGCATCGCGATGGTCGGGGGCAAGGACCAGGTATCCTGCATGCGACAGTCCCTCCGTCAGCGCGACCGATTGCCGTCCGCAGCTTGCGAACCCGGGTGAAAAGAGAATGACGGGGTAGCCCTCTGTGGGAAGCACCCCTGCGGGTTTCCAAATATCCACGCGTCGGCCTGCAATTTCAACTTCCGTCACCGCGTGGGCAGTCCGGCCAACCGACAGGAGCGCTTCATGAAGCGCGAACGAACCGAGGAGGGCAATGAAGGGGGCGGTGATAAGTGTGGCTACCAGCCTTGTCAATACACGCTTGCGCCTCACAATTCTGCCCGCCGCAATCGGCATTTGTATGGCCCTCGGCTTTCGAGAGTAAGGCAAACAGTGCAGGGGGGCAAGAGAGGGGCGTTACCGGCAGGCCGGCAATAAATTCCTGTACTTGGGGTCCCGAATACACGGGTCCGCCAACGGCGCTTATGGATCGCCGCTGCAATAAATTTCAAAGAATTGCAGCTCGATTCTCCTCACGCGCAGAATCCGCTCATTCCTTCGCGGCGGCGGCCCGGGATGCTTTACCCGTTTTGGAAACGACCTCGGGGTGGGGGGCGACCGCAGACTGGTCGCGCCGGCGGCGTGCCTGGTCGGCGGCATTGCGGACAATGTAGAAGAGCTCGGGGTCGGAAAGCGGCGGCACGATAAAGTCGCTCGCACCGTGCTCAATCACATCGACATAAAGCCCAACCTCCGCCGAAGGCGCCACCACCACCACGTTGACCGGGGCCGACGCCTTCGCGGCCAGGGACATGATGTCCGTCCAATCGCCGTCGCTAAGCTGCGCTTCCGCGAAAACCAGCGGAGGCGGGCTTTCCGTGGAGAGCGCAAGTGCGGCCTCCGCGCAGGTTCGAGCCATCAAGACGTCCACGGACTGTTCTTCGAGCGCCAGACGCAACGCGTCCAATGGGTTGTACCTGGTTTGGACGAGCAGTGCCCGGAGTCGTTCCGTCATGACTCCTCCTTTATTCAAGGCGCTCCGAGTGGCCATTTATCGATTGCGTCAGCGCGGCGCGTGCCTTCTGCCTTACTTCAGCCGCAGCAAAGTGGACTTTTTCTCTTTCAGGATTTCCAGCTTGTCCTCGCGCGCCAGCCAGCCGACGGCAAATTCCAGCATCTCGCTGCTTCCATTCAGCTTCTTTTTTAATTGCGCCAGGGTCTGCGGTCCGCCTTGGTTCAGCAGACGCCACACGTCCCCCGCCGCTTCGCCGATTTGACCTACAATCGCCATCTCAATCGTGTCCATTGCGCACAAGCCTCCCCTTCGACCTGAACGAAGCGCCAACTATTTCTTAATGCGATCCAGTCTGTTAGATGATCCAAATCCCAAGAGAGTTCCCTTCACAGCAAAATCATTCGCCGATGGCCGCGCATCGCCGCGTCCCGTCCTTTAGATTCCGTTCCGCGCGTTAACCGCAATTGAGGAAACCGTGAAGCGCGGGTTAAGTTTGGTGGGAGTGGAGCGCCAATTGCATATTGAGTTTTAACGGGGGGGCGAGGCGCAGACCAGAACTGCCTTGGCCCCGTGGTAGTGGCGCCGTTTGATGTAGAGACGGCTTTACGCCGCCATTTTGCGAGGTGATTTCGCCGCTACGAAGTCTAACTGCACCATTACCGGCCCCCTGACCGCGCGCGGCAGGGCCTTGGGTTATGCTAAACTTCCGCCGTGACATGGCAATCCCCAAGTGATTCAGGCAGCCAAGCCTTTGGTTCCGCGCCGGAAGTTCCCCTCATTGCAATTGTGGGGCCCACGGCGGCCGCCAAGTCGGCGCTGGCATTGGCCCTGGCGGAACAACTGGACGGGGAAGTGGTGAACTACGACTCTGTGCAGTTGTATCGCGGTTTCGACGTGGGCTCGGGAAAGTTGCCGGTCGTGGAGCGCCGCGGCATCCCCCATCACCTGCTGGATTTTCTTGAGCCTGATGCGGTTTTTACTGCCGGCGACTACCGCCGCGCGGCGCTT
>JASIKV010000062.1 GCA_030049455.1 Terriglobia bacterium | reverse complement strand
CGGGTTGGTTCACAGTTCTTCGCCACGCCCGGCGCTCTTCGGCCTCGCGTGCAAATTCCGTGCCCCGCACTCGGTAGAGCACCGCCGTCTTCAAACCCGAGAAGCTGAAGTCGAGCGGATTACCGCGCATCTTGATCCGGCCGAAGTCGACCGCATGTGCGTTCCCAAATCGAGAGAGCTTGTCGATCACCGGCCCGCCGGGATAGCCGAGCGCAAGCAACTTCGCAACTTTGTCGAAGGCCTCGCCCGCGGCGTCGTCCCGCGTTTCGCCAAGTTGGCGATAATGGAACTGCCCGTTCGCTTCCTGCCCCTTCATTGCGGCGGAGACGTAAAACAAACTGGTGTGTCCGCCGGAAACCACCAGCGTGACGGCGGGAAGTCCGGCTTCCGCGACGGGTTCGCCCGAGGCTCGGTCTATTTTGTTCTCGAGCAGCACGGCGTGGACGTGGCCTTCCAGGTGATTGACTCCCACCAGCGGTTTATCAAGTGAAAGCGCCAGAGTTTTGCCGTAAACCAGTCCGACCAGCAGCGAGCCGATCAGTCCCGGGCCTTCGGTTACGGCAATCGCGTCCAAATCGTGCAGGTTGACCTGGGCTCGCCGGCAGGCTTCGTCAACGACGGGCTCGATGGCGCGCAGGTGTTCGCGCGAGGCGAGCTCCGGCACCACTCCGCCGTATTTTTCGTGGGTAAGAATCTGCGACGCCACCACGCTCGCGCAGATTCGCGCGCCGTCGGCCACCACGGCCGCCGCGGTTTCATCGCAACTGGATTCAATTCCCAAAATCAGCATGAAGTCGCCCGGAAATTCATCTTAACACACGCGGGCTGATGGACGTTGGGTGGCCGGAGCGAGCATTGGGGAAGAGGAGTCCTGCTCGCGCTTTGACGAAGCGGAAAGGGAAGGTTAAACTGCCAGAGATGCCTGCGCAAAAGAGGCGTTGATTAAGCATTCAAGCGAGGACACATGCAGATTCGCAAGGCGGTCTTACCTGTAGCAGGGCTCGGCACGCGATTCTTGCCGGCCACCAAGGCCCAGCCCAAGGAAATGTTGCCCGTGGTTGACAAGCCTCTGGTTCAGTACGCGGTTGAGGAAGTTGCGAACTCCCACATCCCGATGGTGGTTTTCGTGACCGGACGCGGCAAGCAGGCCATTGAAAATCATTTCGACGTGTCCGCAGAGTTGGAGCAGGAACTGGCGGGCCGCGGCAAGGAAGGTTTGCGCCGCGAGATGCGCTCGATTTCCGGCATGCTGCGCTTCGCTTACGTGCGCCAGCAAATCGCGCGTGGCCTGGGCGATGCGATTCTGACGGCACGCGGCCTGGTGGAAGACGAACCGTTCGCCGTCCTGCTCCCTGACGACGTGATTGTGAGCGAAATCCCGTGCGTGAAACAAATGATTGCCATCCATGAACGATATGGCCACAGCGTGATCGCCATTCAGAGGGTTCCCAGGAAGTCCGTTTCGAGCTACGGAATCATCAGCGGCCGTCCTGTGCCCGATTTCGACTGCCCCGGACGGCTGTTCCGGATTGAGGATATGGTCGAGAAGCCCTCGCCCGCGCAAGCGCCCTCAAACCTTGCCGTCATCGGCCGCTACATTCTGAATCCCGGAATTTGGAAGGCGCTCACGAATGTGGTTCCCGGGGCGGGAGGCGAAATACAATTAACCGACGGCCTGCGCGGGTTGCTGAAGAAGGAACCGATTTACGGATATTTGTTCGAGGGCGAGCGCTACGATGCGGGCGATAAGCTTGGCTTTCTGAAAGCCACCGTGCAGATTGCCCTGCACCGGCCCGACCTGGGAAAGCCCTTCCGGCGTTATCTCAAGTCGCTTGAGCTTTAGGACAAATTACCGGCCGCCGGCGGAATCACTCTTTGCTGGGCGTAGCCTTGGCGGGCTCTTTGGGCTTACCGGTTTCCTTCTCTTTTTTTCCGGAGGAAGTCGCAGATGAATCTGAGGAACTGCTCCCACTCGGCGCGGACGATTTCTTGGCGTAATCGGTTACGTACCAGCCTGCGCCCTTGAACTGGATGGCGGGCGGTGAGAGCAGGCGCTCAAGCTTTCCACCGCAATGCTCGCATTTGGTAAGGGGCGGGTCAGAAAACTTCTGGATTTTCTCCACAACCCTTCCGCACTTCTTGCACCGGTATTCGTATAACGGCAACCCAAACCTCCTTGTTCGGAAAGCCCTTGCAATTGATTATAACCGGCCACGGCAAAACCGTCAAAAGGCGGCCAATGCGGGTGCTGTCCTTGATTGACCGTAGCGCCGACCCCGCCCGTGCGGGGTCAGCGCACCTATGTCCAAAAGATAAGGTGAGCGGCCTCCAAAAGGTATGCGCCATCCGCCTAGAAGATAGGAAGCCTTGGAATGTTAGTTGCTGAGAGTGGCATTGCTCCATATCATTACAATTATGCTTCCAATAAAATCTGCTTTCATAATATTCACAATTTGCTTGCGGATTCTTTATGCCTTCCATACGTCAGGCTGCCTAAATTGGTGTTTGTCCGGGGCATGGGGCGCACCCGCCCATTCAATTTCGAGAGGGTTGGTCAGGTCTTCGACCCACATTGCAGCTCATTACCACCGATGGGAACGCGGCGCCGTCTAATCCAAAGATTGCGTTCGAAAGATAGACGGAAACGTCCGGAAGATAACTGGCAGAGGACGGGCGCCGGACCCTAGTCTTGCAGTTTAGTTGTTCCGCCCCGGCCAAGGGCGCCCCAGGAGTTCATGGAAGCAGCGCCATGTTCAAATCTCTGATTGCCTTTTGCATCAGCCGGCGTCCGATTGTTGTGCTGGCCCTCATCTTGTTTGCGGGGGCCGGACTTATTGCCTTCAAGTTGCTCAATATTGAGGCCTATCCGAACCCCACGCCAGTGATTCTGGAAATTACCGCGCAGGCGCCGGGCCTTTCGGCTGAGGAGATGGAGCGCTACTACACCATTCCCATGGAGATCGGCCTCTACACCACTCCCGGCATCGACGTAATCCGCTCGACCTCGTTCTACGGTTTGTCCTTCGTCCGCGTCAGCTTCAAATATGGGGTGGACTACTTTTTTGCCTACGCTCAGGCTTCGGTGGCGATGCAGCAAAACGTCAGCCTGCCTGGCGGTCTGGTGCCCACCATCCAGGCCAACAGCTCGACAGGGGAAATCTATCGCTATCAGGTCGTTGGGCCGCCGCATTTCGGCATCACCAATCTGCGCACCGTGCAGGATTGGATCGTGGCGCGCCGCCTGCTGACCATTCCCGGCATTGCCGCGGTGAACAGTTGGGGCGGTCCCACCAAGGAATTTCAAGTCGAAGTGGATCCGCACAAGCTGGAAGCTTATTCCATCACCGTGCCGCAGATTCTGACCGCTTTGAGCAACGCCAACATCAACGTGGGTGGGCGCGAGATCCGCATTGGGCAACAATCCATCAACATTCGCGGTGTGGGGCTGATCAATGACGGCGGCAACGACGATTTGCGGCAGGGCTATAAAGTGGCGGACATTGAAAAGGTGGTGCTCGCGGAGTCCAGTGGCGTGCCGGTGCTGATCCGCGATGTCGGCAAGGTTTCGGTGGGTTTCCGGCCTCGACTGGGAATCCTGGGCAAAGACCAGGATGACGATGTGGTGGGGTCGATTGTGGTCATGCGCCGCACGGAGAAAACCGCCGACATGATTCCCAAGGTTAAGGAGGCGATTGACAAAATCAACCACGATGGCAGCCTGCCGCCTGGCGTTCATGTGGTTCCATACTACGACCGTTCCTCATTGATCGCCCTTACTACCCACACGGTTTTACACAACCTGATTTTCGGCTGCATCCTGGTTTTCCTGATTCAATGGATCTTCCTCGGCAATCTTCGCAGCGCGACCATCGTGGGATTGAACATTCCCTTCGCCCTGTTCTTTGCCACCATTTTGCTGGTGATGCAGGGTGAAAGCGCCAACCTGCTCTCCGTGGGGGCGGTGGATTTCGGCATCATCGTGGATTCCGCCGTGATCCTGGTGGAGAACATCTTCCGGAATTTTCAGCGCGACCCGGAAGAGAAAGCGAGCCTGTTTCGGCGTTTGGCGGAGGGCGCCTGGGGGCCCGATCCCACCCGCTCACCGGAGGATGCCACCCCCGCCCGCGGATGGACTGACCGCTTAAGACTAATCTTGATCAGTGCCCTGCAGGTTGACAAGGCCGTATTGTTTTCGGCCCTCATCACCGTGGCGGGTTTCGTCCCTTTATTTACCATGCAGGGAGTTGAAGGCCAGATCTTCGGGCCCATGGCACGAACCTACGGCTATGCGTTGGCGGGAGCCCTGATTGCCACCTTCACCGTCACTCCCGTCATCGCCTCTGCGTTGCTCCCCCAAAGGGTTAGCGAGGCGGAGACTTTTATTGTTAGGTTTCTGCACCGGATGTACGATCCGGCGCTGCGATTTTCACTCAAACACCGTGTGCTGGTCGTGGGGATTGAAGTGGTGTTC
>JASIKV010000488.1 GCA_030049455.1 Terriglobia bacterium | reverse complement strand
CCAGGTGCGCCCGCCCGGATACAATTCTGGGCTTCAGTGAAGTCTCTTCCCACCTCCTACCGGCGATTTCTGGTGGGTTGTGGAATCTTTGGATTGGGCGACTACGCAAGAACCATGATCATCCTCGCAGCCACCCAAATCCTAAGCCCAAGATATGGCCTCACGGCCGCGGCCCAGTCGGCCGCAATGTTCTACGTAGGACACAACATCTTTTATGCCGGCTACTCCTACCCGATTGGCGCGCTGTCCGACCGCGTAGGACGCCGCGGGTTGCTCGCCGGGGGCTACCTGGCCGGAGCACTGTCGTCCCTCGGGTTCGTCGCAGCATTCGTCTGGAAGCTCAACGTGGCAGTCTACCTCCTGGCCATGTTTGGCCTCGCGGGTTTTTCAATGGCGGTGGAGGATTCTTTAGAGGGGGCGATGACAGCCGATCTGGTGCAAGTCGAACTTCGCGGCACTGCTTACGGAGTGTTGGGGACCATCAACGGAATTGGGGACCTTGTGTCCAGTGGCATGGTCGGCATTCTGTGGACATTATTTTCTCCGATCGCCGCCTTTTTCTACGCCACCGTGCTGATGGCGCTGGGGGCGCTGGTCATTTTTTACTGGAGCCCGCAAGAATAAGAAATCGTGTTGCGCGCAAACTCTATAGGGCTTAAGTGGAACGCCGAACCATGCAGAACAAAAGTGATCCGCACCTGCAATCCGGAGCACGATTTGCGACGATGCCGCCGGTGGTCGTCGGCCGGGAGAACGAAGCTCGCCGCCTGACAGAAGCTATTTTGAAAGGAGAAACGCGGATCATCTTTGGCCCTTCCGGGATAGGGAAAACCGTATTAGTGCAAAAGGTCATACGCGAGCTTTCGCCCGCCCTCTCAAAACGCTGCCTCTACGTAGCCGCATTCAAAGACTTACAAGACCTCTTACGCCAGCTCATATTTATGCTCTACGATTTGAAAGATTCGAACCTGAGGCAGCAACTTCATTCCGGTGGAATCACAGTCTTAAGCTTCGCCAGTTGGCTGAAGTCGCTTCCAAGCCCAAACCTGAGGGGCACGCTTTATCGCACCGTGGAACAGGGTGATTACCGGATATTTATCGACCATATCCCGCCCCTCACTCATCCTGTGGCCAAAATCATCAAAGAACTATTTTGGATGCGAAACGCGCCTGTCTACTTGTTATTCCACGATGAAGTTTTTCAAAACCTTTACCGATTCCATCATTTTTTCCATTTGGGCGACCGTGAACGATTGACCCTGCAACCGCTTCCATCCGAAGCGGCCTCGGAGCTTCTCGAACTGAGCATTGAAAGATTTGGCCTTTCACACCTGGACCTCTCGGCATTCCGGGAGGAGGTGCTGGAATTGAGCAAACAGGTTCCTGGAGCCATTGTAAAAATGTGCGCATTGGCGGCGGATCCGCGTTATCAATACGGATCCCAAGTCAAAGTCCGGTCGGTTTACATTGACTATCTGATGAGCGGGCATGGGATACACATGCAGGATTCATTGAAGGGACGCGCTCTCTAACTGCTGCTGTAATTCGGCGGCGCCCACGGGCTCTTCCGAATGAAACTGGGTCAGCGTGGCAATATCCCGCCGGATTGAATCCGTGTCTTCTGCTCCTACCCGGGGCGAGCCCGTTAATCGCTCGATGAATGCGCGATAACCATCGGCGTGGGCATCGAATTGACGATGAAGCTCCGCCAGGGTCCTTTGGGTCCACGATTGCATCATCCTTCCATACCGCTCGAATGCCTTATCAACATCCGCGCCAATTTGGCTCCGCAGCTTTTGCTCAATCCGCCGGCTCATATAGCCCTTGCCCAGGAAGGCCAGGAAATCCCGCTGGAGCGCAATCTCCAGACCTCCTGAGTCCAGCCTTGGCATTTCCTTGACAACCGAGGCAAGGTCCTCCTCGCGCGGCACGTCCTTCACGTCCAAGGCGCTCCCGGCGGCAATGAGAGCATAGGAAAGATCCCGGGCAAGTTCATGCACTCTGCGGAAAATCTGAGTCGCCGCCTCGGTGGCAACCCCTGCCAGGCACCGGCAAACGGTTTCCTGCGGCTCTCCCGCCTTTGCAGTTCCGTCCGCCCAGGCCTCCGCAATCTCGCCCGCAGCGCGCGACAAGCCAATCCAGCCCAGGGTCCGTATTTCATCACCCGCTCGAAGACTCCAGGTATTGACTTCCTCAAACTTGCCCACCGCTTTGCGCAAATGAGTCTCTGCGGTCTTCAGTTGATCTATCTCTTTCTTCGGGCCTTTTTGGATGGTCTCCAATCGAACCTTCAGCGCCGCCTCCACGGCATCGCGTAATCCGCCTGTCTTCCGGCGCAGCGAGCGTTGTGCCATTTCCTGATAGCGCTCGCATAGAGGTTGGATTTCCCCTTCAAACCATTTATCGAGCAGGAACGAATACTCCGCCCGGGTACTGACCGGAAAAACCGGAACCTTCAGCCCAAGCTGCGAACTGATATGGCTTGCGATGTATTCGGTCGAACGGCCGCGATCTTCGGCGCTCAGCAGGTCAGACTTGCTCAAGAGGACGAAAGCGGGTATGGCCGCTTCATACAGGCTTTGCACAGTTGAAAGGTCTTCCCGGGTCAGCGTCGAACCCGCATCCACCAAGACTACGCCCAGATCGCATTGAGGGAGATAAGCTAAAGTTTCCGCGGCCCCGGAGGTTGCCAATGATCCCAAACCGGGTGTGTCAACGAAAACCACACCCTCCTGCAAACGCCTGGAGGGTAGTTCAACGATAATGCGGGTGACATGTTTTGCGTTCCCGGTATTGTACTGCTCACTCACAAATTCCGGCAGCCGGGAAATTTCCAGGATTTCCGGCTGTTTGTCCAAAAAAGAGACCGCAAGCCTCGGCTCTGCGCCGTGAACGATTCTCGTGGGAATCGCGGTGATGGGATTGACCCCCACCGGTAAGACCTCCCTCTCCAGGATATAGTTCAGCAGTGAAGACTTCCCGGAACTCACACGGCCGAAGACAGCGATTTGAAAATTCTTGGTCTCAAATTTATCCAAAATGACCGACAAGGCAGACCTGAACTCCACCAAACCACGCTCAATCACAATTTTCTCCAACACCTTCAGGAGCCCTACCTCGTCCCCCGAACTTTCCAGCCTCTCCAGGCGCCTTGCGAAATCCTGCTGAAGGTCCTGCGTTAAGTACCGGCTCAGCTTTTTCACCAGGCTTCGCATTTCCTCAACCAGACCTGAGACCTCGGGGATGAGGGATTCAGGCACCTCACCGTATCCTCGCAACGCCGTGGGGCGACATTCATCGAAAGCGATGTCAGCAAACTCCAGGTTTACACGAATAGCGTGATTAGCGCCCACGCGAGGCCCGGGCGGAGAAACTCCCTGACTCTTCAGGACCTGAATCATTTCTGCGCGGATGAGCGCGATGTAATCCTGGACGACTTTGATCTGCACCGGCAGCAGGTCAGGACGGTATCTCGGAAACGGCGATTTTGAGTTTGAGGCAGATAGAATTGCCTCGATATCCGACAGAAGGTTGTCTGCGTACTTGAAACTTGTGAGGAGATGAAGCTTGTGAGACCAATTGAGGGAATCGCTAGAGCTCATACCGCTACCCCCTTCGAAGAAGCGACCATTTTGAACACCGGGAATAAGCCGGAGGACGGGATTGGAACCGTGCTCCAGATTACCCCAAGGAGTCATCTTCCCCCAAAAGGGGCGGTTAGCGGCGAACTCCAACGCCTGGCCTTATTATCGCGCCTTGTGCTCGTTGGGTCAATCCTGGCCACGCCCGGAAGCTCTTCGATCAAGTCCCGGAAGGGTTCCGCGAATCGATTGTTTCCCCTATCAAGAAAGATGCAAGAGCCCTAAAGGCAAACCGGATCTGTCGGGTCTCCCCGGAGGGGAGCAAATTCAATAGCCGGGGGTGAAACCCCCGGAAGACGGCCCTACATCCCGCCTTCGGCGCCCCTCTCCCCGCGCGCGGGGAGAGGGGACGGGGGTGAGGGGGTGCAGTTTTCCGGGGGCGCTGCCCCCGGCTATTCATATCGCACCCCTGCGGGGCTAAGAACTCAACAGTTCCACAAAGTCTTGAAACAGTCTCAAGTGGGGAAGCTTGGATTGCAAATCCGATGGTAGAACTTGCTGAATGGAAGAAATGCAGTTTGCCGAGTCCTGCCTGTTCACCCCCGTGAATCTCCATAATTACCCGGGTGCGGGGGATTTATCGAAACTGGGCAATGCCCTGCTCTTATGGACTCTTTTGATCTGAACGTCCGAGATGGCGATCAGACCGGTGTCCATCATCTCTTCCACGACGAGGGCCAGGCGCTCAATGTTTTCAGTGGAGTCCACTACGGTTACAATTATCGGAAGTTCGTGTGTGAAGAGATGCGAACGATGAATCTGCGCCTTCTCGCCAAATCCTTCAAAACCCCTGAGCACGGTCGTCCCCGCAATCTTCAGCTCCAGACACTTTTCGACGATGGCTTCGTAAAGCAGCTTGCCTTTGTATCGATGGTGCTCTGAAAAATGCAGGCGCATCAATTTAGCCGGTTGGTAGGCTGACATTTGCTCCTCCCTGAGGCTGACCTCTGACCAATCGGGTGAACTCCACATCCGAAACGACAATGAGCGCGTCTTCAACCATTTCCTCGATGGCCTCCGCACCCTTGCTTATCTTCTCTTCACTGTCGATGACCGCGACCATGACGGGAAGGTCATGCGAATGGTGAAAACGTTTCTCCTTGTGCGTGTGGCCTTTCGCTCCATATCCGAGAATACCCCGGTAAACTGTAGCTCCCGATATATCCATCATGTGCAACCGCTTAACGATCGCGTCGTAAAGAGGCTGTTCGTGCCACTTGTCCGCCTCACCCAAATAAACACGGAGGAGTTTGGCCTTCCCGCTCTTTCGGTCGTGCGGCAGCTTGGGCTCAGGCTTCTTTCCCTGCCTCGCGACCTTAATGACATTTGTGTCTTGGATTTCAATCACACCATCGGTGACGAGTTCGTATAAAGTCGGCATCAACTCTTCAACTTTTTCAGGTGATTCCGTAAACTCGATCCGAATCGGCAAATGTTCGCTGAGCAATTCTACCCCAGCGGTGTGTATGAGCTTGTGTACGCCGAATCCCGCCATGGCACTAAACGCCGTGGCGCCTGAAACGCCTTTATGCAAAAGATAGGTCAGAATTGCCTGATGTAATGGAACCAGTTCGTGACGTGTGTCTTCGTTTACATAAATGCAGACTTTTCGTGCGGGGCCCTTGGATAACATCCGTCCTCCCAATTCTTAAATCTTAGCGATGACCTGCAATGAAAGAGCCACTCCATACGGCCACATATCCGAGAAAAACGCTTGCCATGATGTTCAAAAGTCCGAGCCATTGTCCGCCATCGCGCACCGCCCGGTACGTTTCGTACTCAAAGCTCGAAAAGGTCGTATACCCTCCAAGAAATCCGA
>JASIKV010000487.1 GCA_030049455.1 Terriglobia bacterium | reverse complement strand
CCCCAGGGGATAGTGCCGGGCGACCTCCGTGACGAACTCCACAGCGCCCGGCATGGGCGGCATGCCGTCACGAATTATTTCCTCGTAGCGTTTCCCTTTCCATGCCACCAGCTCGTCGCGGCGCGCAATGTTCACGGGCCGGCCGTGGCTCGCGTAAAGGTGCTCGACGATTCCGCGATCGTCCAAGGCAAGGTACTCGCGGTAATACTCATCCTCGCTGATCGACCAGCCCTCAAGGGCCGCCATTTCCTGGGTCAACCTCAGAATGACAGGTTCGGTGTCAACGATGATGCCGTCAAAATCGAAGATGATCGCGCGCAGCAAACCAGGTCGGGCTCCCTCGATGGGCAATCGGTGAATGCACCGCTATGGTACACTTGAGGTGGATGTGCGTTCAAGGCGCGCTGGAGCACTGATTTTGAGAGTCACCACTGGCGAGTCCGCTGCGTCTAATAGATTGAGGGATAAGATCGAGACATGACCCACGAGTTGAGCATCCCCATTGCCTTGGTGGCGGGCGTTGTGTCGTTCCTTTCGCCCTGCGTGCTCCCGCTCGTGCCCGGCTACGTCTCCATGCTTTCCGGGGCGTCGATTGATGAACTCAAAGACAGCGCGGGCGGAGAGCTGCTGAACCGGGTTTTGCGCAACTCGTTGGCTTTCGTAGTGGGATTCACTCTGGTTTTTGTGGTCCTGGGGGCTTCCGCGACCTGGGTGGGGAAATTTCTCCTGGCCCAGCGAATGATCTTCAATATCATCGCCGGGATTGTGGTGATTATCTTTGGATTGCATTTGACCGGCCTGGTGAAGATCCCCTTCCTGTATCGCGAGGCGCGGCTGGATACAGGAGCGCCAAAGCGTGGCCTGGGCGGCGCTTTCCTGATGGGATTCGCGTTCGCGTTCGGGTGGACCCCGTGCATCGGCCCGATCCTGGCGGCAATCCTGACGCTGGCTGCGCAGCGCGAGACGGTGTTCCAGGGAATGTTCCTTTTGGCCGTTTATTCGGCGGGCCTGGCGATCCCTTTTTTGATCACCAGCCTCGGCCTCAGCAGCTTTTTGAAATTCTATAAGGGATTTCGCAAGCACTTGCAGGCCGTGGAAGTTGCCTCCGGGGTTCTGTTGATTGCACTCGGCACATTGATGGCGTTCAACAGGCTGACGATTATCTCCGGGTATTTTTCGTTCCTGAACCGGTTTTCATTGTAGGGCCGGGCAGCCCTCAGCCGGCTCATTAGGTTAAAGATGCACCCAATTCTTATCAGCATCGGCTGGTTCCGCCTTCCCACTTATGGTGTGCTGTTGGTCACCGCAATTCTGGGTGGAATCTACACCGCCATACGTCTGGGGCGGCGAGTGGGATTGGAGTCCTCACTGGTCCTGGATTTTTGCACGTGGGTTATTCTGGTGGCGCTGGTGGGCGCAAAAGTTCTGATGGTACTGACGGAGTGGAGTTACTACCGCGATCATCTGGGCGAAATCTTCAGCTTTTCAACCTTCATGGCGGGCGGAGTTTTTTACGGCGGCTTTCTGGCGGCGCTTTTCTTCACCGTCTGGTACGTGCGGGTGCAGAAGATTTCGTTCTGGAAGCTGACGGACGTGCTGGCGCCCGGCGTGGCGCTGGGCCAAAGCGTCGGCCGCCTGGGATGCTTCAGCGCGGGCTGCGATTACGGCAAACCCACCACGGCGGCGTGGGGAGTGATCTTCACCAGCAAATTCGCGCATGAGGTCACGGGCGTGCCGCTGGGTCAGCGCCTGCATCCCGCGCAGATTTACGAATCACTCGCCACCTTCGTGATCTTCGGGCTGCTGCTCTGGTGGTTTCCCAAGAGAAAGCGGGACGGAGATGTATTTCTGGCCTACGTGGGACTGTACGCCGTGGCGAGGTTTTTTCTGGAATTCCTGCGGGGCGACGCGGACCGGGGATTTGTGTTCAATAACCTGCTCTCGACCTCGCAGTTCATCGCGATTCTGGCGCTGGCGGGGATTGCGGGGGTGTTCATCTGGCGGCGATTTCATGATCGCGAAAAAGTGAGCGCCGGACCTGCGAGCCGGACTGATCGAAGTGGTTCACACGTAGGCGCGGCAGCGCATTGAGCCTGGAATCGCGCGCCGCAGGCATCAGCCGCGCGTTGGCATGAAATCATATTGAGGTTTAAACCGTGGAAGAACCTACCCCTATCCAGAATAGCCCTGAGACGGCGCCCCCGACGGAGGTTCCTCCTCCGGCTGAGCCGCCTGAGCCCCCGGCATCAAAGCAAGCCAAAGTTGCAGCCGGCGCATTGCTGGCCCTCGTCCTCGTGGCCGGCTTGTACTACGTCAATCGTTTCTGGATTGCGCCGGCGGTGAAAGCGCAAAGCAAGAGCGCCTCAACCCATCCCTTGGCTCCGGAGTTCTCGCTGACAGACATCACCGGAAAGCCTTTGAAGTTGAGCGATTTTCAGGGCAAAGTCGTCGTGGTCGATTTCTGGGCAACGTGGTGCGGGCCCTGCCAACTGGAAATTCCCGGTTTTATTGATTTGCAGAAGCGCTATGCCACACAGGGTTTCACCATGATCGGCATTTCCATGGATGAGTCTTCAGACCCCGTGGTGGACTACTACAAAGAAAAACAGATGAATTATCCCGTGGCCCTCGGAAACGACCGGCTGGCGGAACTTTACGGAGTCACGCAGGGATATCCCACCACCTTCGTCGTTGGGCGTGATGGGCGCATCTACGCGAAACATGTGGGCGCGTATGATCCCGCCGTATTTGAGGAGGAAATCAAGGAACTGCTTTCCGCCAATCCCTCCGGTGAAGCCACGGAATTCAAACAAGTTGGCCAGGTCTTTGCCGACGACAAGGTGGAATTGGGCAATCCGGCGGCCATCGATTCAGAAGTGCCGGGCATCGATTTGACCAAACTCACGGCCGAGCAAAAGGACTCCTACAAGAAAATTCTGTCCGCGAAAAAGTGTACGTGCGACTGCAATCGCAATGTGCTGGAATGCCGGCGAGTGGATCCCCATTGCTCGACCAGCCTCAAGATTGCCCAGGATGAGCTGGAAGCGCTGTTGAAGGGACCTGGGCCGGCCACGGCCTCGAAGTAAGCAGCCCGGCCTGCAAACCCAGGCTGCGTAGCAAGGGTTGGTAAGGCAAGCTTCAATTTCACGGGAGCGGGTTGCTCTGCTTATGCAGAAAACGGTTTTGGGGATCTTGCTGCCGATGCTGGCCTTGGGCCCGGCGGGCGCCCAATCAAATACCTCGGTGGTGGAAGCCCACGCAGTGATGGCAACGGACGCGGCGCACGCTGATTCCCCCATCAAGCTCGCCGTCGTCGCGCAAGTGGCGACAGGCTACCACATCAATGCCCACAAGCCTT
>JASIKV010000486.1 GCA_030049455.1 Terriglobia bacterium | reverse complement strand
CAGGTTTGTGAGGCCAACGGACTCCGTAAAGCGGCCGTACTGATCGACGCCCGTGTAGGAACCGGTGAGTCCGGTGACCGGACTGCCGGGAGCCACACCTTCGTCGTTGCAATACTGCTCGCCGGCCGCAATCGTCCCCGCGCCCGCGCCGCCTGTAGTGGGTGTATCCGTCTTAACACCTATGCAAGCCATCCGTCCGCCATTGCCCGTGGTGTCCCAACCGGTCGTCAGGTGGACGTAGTTTCCGCTCAGGGTGCTGAAACTTGTCGCCGTGGCGCTGGTGGAGGTCGTCTGCTGGAAGAGCTGGCCGGAAGCAATAAATGCATTGCCGTTTGGCGTGTCGAATTCGATGATTTGGCCCTGCGCCGCCGTGCCGGGACTGCCCGAAATCGAACTCAGAACAAAACGCCAGGTGAAACTTCCTCCGCCCGTAGCCTTGAACGTGATGCACCCGCGGTTGTCCTGCCCCACGGTGTAGGTGCCGCCGGTGGTAAGAGTCTCGGGACCGGTGGTGGTCGAGCCGAGCACGCCATTGCGGTCAAACTCTCCACTGACGATGTTACCCGCGCCATCGGCCACAAACGCCCCCACGCGGGTGAAGAACCCGGTATTATGGAATCCGATCTCGTTGAACGCGTATTGACCTTGCAGGACGGACTCATTCCCCGATTCGCAAACCGTGGATTCGGCAGAGTCAACATTAAGGTTAATGGCAGTCGTGAATTGATTGCCCTGCGAGTCGGTCACCTTTACGTTGAATGTGAAGGAGCCAACACAAGTGTTCACCGGATTGCCCACCAACCAGCCGTTGCCGGATTCCGAGAGGCATCCTGGGAACTCCTGGCCGCTTACAAGCGCAAGGCTCCAATTGAAAACCTCCGTCCCCCCAACGGCCACCAACTGAAATTCATAGGGAACTCCTACGGTCGCGTCCGGGGGGAAGGTGTTTAGGATCGATATCGGGGAAAGTCCCTGGCCGCCGAGCGCGGCGGACTGGTGGCTGTTGGAAACGCCGCCGGCATTGTCCGTAAATAGCAGGTCAGCGGAGCGGGTTCCTGTTCCCTGGGGTTTGAAGGTGAGCGTCACGGTGCAACTGTTGGAGCCGGCCGCCGAACTCAGTGTGCTCCCACAAGTATTGCTGGTGATGCTGAAGTCACCGGAATCCGGGCCTGTCACCTGGACGGGCGCAAGACTCAGCGTGGCAGTTCCGTCGTTGGTCAGCGTTTCGCTCATGCTGGGGCTGGTGTTGCCCGTGATTTCACTTTCAAAACCTAAGCTGTTTGAACCGAGCGAAGCCTGGGGAATGGCGCTGACGACCGTTAATGAAGTCGAACCACTTATCGTGGTTTGAGGCACGACAACAATGGGAGTTCCGGGCGCAGGGGCGGCGGGCGTCGCAGCCGCAAATGTAGCCGTGATCGTCACGGTACCGCCTGCGACGCCGCTCGCCAGCCCCGAGGTGCTGATCGTGGCGACGCTCGCCGATGAAGTAAACCATAGCACTGATGACGTCAGGTTCTGCGGCTGTTCGCCCGCAAAATAGCCCGTGGCCGTAAACTGCTGCGTCGTCCCTGAATTGATGGAGGGATTGGCCGGAGTCACGGCAATCGAAGTCAGCCCGTTGACGTTTCCGATTCCCTGCAGGGGGACGATCTGCGGACTTCCGGAATTGCCGGTCCCCAGGGTAAGCGCGCCCGTTCGCGGGCCCACGGCGCTCGGCTTGAAGGTCACCGCGACGATGCAACTTCCGCCGACGCTCAAGGTCGTGCCGCACGTATTGCCGGCGACGGTGAAGTCTCCACTCGCAGAGGGCGGAGCCAGTTTCAACGATTCGTTCGATCGATTCGTTACCGTCACATTCTGCGTAAGGCTGGTCATTCCCACCGTGTAACTTGCGAAACTCAAGTTAAGGGGTGAAAGGGTCAAGGGTGCGATCATTGAGCCGGACGACCCAAGAGGCGAAAGACCACGAGCGGGGACTTCGCCCGCAGCGTTCGCAGTGCGCGCCGCTGACAATTCTTCCTGGGCGGCTGAATTCTGCTGGAGGGAAACCCCATTTTGCGGTGTTGCTCCACCACTGCTGCCGGTAACGATGGCGCCGCCACCCAAGGCAACCTCAGTATTGCCGGCACCCTGCCCTGTTAAGGCGACCGTGATGGGATCGTTCTGGTCATCTTCCACGATCGTAAGACTGGCGGACCGCGGGCCAGGAGCTGACGGCGTGAACGTCACACTGATTTGGCAACCCTCCCCCGCCGGTAATGAACCGGAGCTGAGCGGGCAGTCCCCTCCCAGAGTGAAATCCCCGGGAGCCGTGCCGCCATCCACCGAGATGCGGCGAATGGTCAACGGTTCGGTCTGGGAACCCTTGACCTTGACCACTTGCGGGCGGCTCACCTGGCCGATGACTTGATTGCCAAACGTCAGCGCCGAAGACGCGGGCGGCGCTTGCCCAAGTCCTCTGTCTGGTGTTGCGAGAAGAAAGAAAACGAGAAGTATGGCAGAGAGGGCCAGGGGCCCTGCTCCTCTTCGAATTCTTGGGCGATTCTTATGGAGTGAAGCATAAATTCCCGTGCAGGCGAATGATTCCATTGCGGTTCTCCACTTCTGGTCTCGGCCCGAATTGCTGCCTGAAACTGAGCACAGCACTTAGGCACCAGCCAGCGCATGATGGCGCGTCGTCGAATCAAACCTTAAGATTCCGACGGCTTGACTGTGGTCGATCTGAGCTAATGACTACTGATAGTGGCCCGATAAAACCGGCGAGGGACGCCGCCTCAAGGCCGGGCGAATGATACCGGAGCAATTCCGGGAGTGTCAAGTAGGTAAGATGGCAGGTAATGTCGCAGCTTCAATGGTGAATTGCTCTTCCAAATCGCTCCCCATGGGGAAGACTGCGTGCCCCCTACCAATTTCAAAATTCAGACGCAACCTCACACCAGCAATTGTCCAATCCCTTTAAAGTCGCAAGGGCTGCTGGCCTTGTCTGGACTTTGAACTGTCGCGGCGATATTCTGTCGATGCGCAAAGAATGCAGTGCGACAAATTGACCTGGAAGAATCTTGGTGAAAAACCATGGCTACAACGCTAAGCAGTCTGCGTTTGGCCGGCCGCATGAGCCGGCTGGGAACGGAAAGCGCCTTTGATGTTCTGGTGCGCGCACAAGCCCTGGAAGCGCAGGGGAAAGAGATTATTCATCTCGAAATCGGCGAGCCGGATTTCGCCACGCCTGCCAACATCGTTGATGCAGGCGCTAAGGCTCTGCGCGGCGGCTGGACGCACTACGGACCCTCCGCCGGTCTGCCCCAATTGCGCGAAGCGGTTGCGGCAGACGTCGCCCAACACCTGGGAATTCGTGTTGAACCCGTGGAAGTGGTGGTGACGCCCGGCGGCAAGCCCATCATGTTTTTCGTCATCATGGCGCTGGTGGATGAAGGCGACGAAGTTCTCTACCCCAATCCCGGGTTCCCGATTTACGAATCCATGATTCACTTCGTGGGCGGCAAGGCAATTCCCTACGGCCTGAGCGAAGTCCATGACTTCGATGTAAACGTCGAGGAAATTCTTGAGAAGGTCACCGATCGCACGCGCCTGGTGATTCTAAACAGCCCGCACAATCCGACGGGAGGGGTAATGGGCCGCGAGGCCGTCGCGCGCCTGGCCAAGGAGCTCGCCAATCGTGACCTGTTTGTGCTGTCGGATGAAATCTACGACCGGCTGATTTATGAAGGCGAGCACATCAGCATCATGCAATTCCCGGAAATGCGCGAGAAGACCATCATTCTGAACGGATTCTCCAAAACCTACGCAATGACGGGCTGGCGAATGGGTTACGGCGTGATGCGCGCCGATTTGGCCAAGCAAATTACGCTGCTGGCCACCAACTCGACGTCATGCACGGCCAGCTTCACGCAAATTGCCGGAGTGGAAGCGCTGCGCGGCTCGCAGGATTCCGTGAACGCCATGCGCGAAGAGTTTCGCCGCCGCCGCAAGGTGATCGTTGAAGGGCTGAATCGCATCCCCGGCTTCAGTTGCCGCCAACCGCATGGGGCGTTTTACGTCTTCCCCAATATCCGCCAAACCGGAAAGTCGTCGCGAGCCCTCGCCGACACCCTGCTGAACGAAGCCGGAGTCGCCTGCCTCTGGGGCACCGCCTTCGGAGCCTGGGGCGAAGGCTACCTGCGCTTCTCGTTCGCAAATTCGGTGGAGAATATTCAGAAGGCCCTTGACCGCATTGAGAGCTGGGCCAAGAAAACATTGTGAGGGTGTTCAACTATGCCCTGCAAGAAGGACCCTAAACGATTTGACGCGAAAACAGGAATGGCAAATCGCGGCAGCCAGTGTCAGATTCAAATCCAAGTAAATTCGCGTCGAGAGGAGTTTGACGCTCTCATCCTCTCCCTGCTTTCTTTGCCCAAGGGAGCGAAACTTCAGTGGGTCTCGCCACTGGCTGAAGACCACTACGACGAATATCAGGATGTAGAATTCCTTCAGAAATTGAAGCTTGAAAGATACTCTGAGATGCTGAAAGAGTTTTGGCCTAGGAGTGGTCCGTGCTGGGATGCCCTTGCCATCGTTGAGGACGTAGATACCCGTGGCGTCGTACTTGTGGAGGCCAAAAGCCACATTTCAGAAATGGTGGGGGCGTGTCGAGCAGCGGGAAAGCATCGGGAACAGATAAAAACCGTGCTTTCCGAGACTGCACAAGACATAGGTGCAGAATTTAATTTGAGCTGGATTGATCATTATTACCAGCTCGCGAATCGATATGCCCACTTGTACTTCTTTCGCAAGAAACTGAACGTTCCAGCTTGGCTCATCCAAGTATACTTTGTGAATGACCACAGCATCGATCATGTCGAAAAGGCACCCTGCTCTGCTGACATGTGGCGTGAGGCCCTAAACCAAGTCAAGGAACGAATGGGCATCAGCCCAAACGCAGTTCCGTTTTCCCATACGCTATTCATAGAAGCTGTCGCAAAATGATCATGCGAAGCTCAACTAGCTCGACACAGAAGGCGTGCGGACTATTTGACTCGCGCGCCATTTGGCGCTAAACTGGACGACATTATGGTCAATGAACTCCAAGCGGTAGTTTCGGAATTAGGTGGCGAGCGCACGTTGAGGCAAAGGCTCGCGGGCGAGGGCGACTTGCGCAAGGCGATTCGAAAGGGTTTTCCTCCCGCGGTCGTCGGCAAAGTCATGCAATCGTCGGGACTGACACTCAAAGAGGTTGCCGGGGCACTCGGCCTTTCCCCACGCAGCTTGCAACGTCATCGCCGAAGCGGTCGCCTGGCGCGGTTTGAGTCCGACCGGCTTTACCGCCTAGCCCGTATCGTGGCACTGGCCGGAGAGTATTTGGGGGACGCCGATCGGGCTCGCCATTGGCTGAAGCGTCCCAACCGCGCACTGGGCGGTATCGCGCCGGTCGATGCCCTTGACACGGAATTGGGCGCGCGAAATGTTGAGAACATTCTTGGCCGCATTGCCTACGGTGGAATCAGTTGAGCCGTGTTTACAGGGTGCTTCGGAAAGCCTACGCGCAAGCTCCTTTTGACGGCGAGGGCGCATACCACTTCGGCGGACGCTGGTCGAGCCCCGGAACCCGGCTGAGTTACGCCTCCGAGCATCAATCCCTGGCCATGTTGGAGTTCTTCGTCCACTTGGATGAAGACAATCCGCCCATCGATTTGGTTTTGGCCGTTGCTGAGATTCCGGAGGCCATCGCCCGCGAACGGCTCGATCACCGCAGCCTGCCCCGCAACTGGCGCGAGCCGGCTGCACCTTCGGAGCTTGCACGGTTTGGCGATGAGTTTGTGCGGTTGGGAAAGTCGTGCCTGTTGATCGTGCCTTCAGTGCTGGCGCCGGAGGAGGCCAATTACTTGATTAACCCCTTACACCCGGAATTCGGGAGCATTGCTCTTCTGGCAACCGAGCCGCTTCAGTATGATGCGCGCCTGTTTCGGAATGGACGGGGGGAACGTCGCCCATGAGCCCCCGCATCTGAAAGTTCCCTACCCTTCACGGGACGCCGCAAGCATCTCGCGCTGTCGCCCCAGCCGCGCGTCGCGGTCGCGGGCGAAGCGCTGGATGCCGGCGAAGATCGACTCGGGGTCCAGGTGGGCTTCGGCGATCACGTCGGTCTCCGAGCCCCCCGTTAGCCACTGATTGTCCCAATCCGATGTCAGCGAGTACTCATCCGTCAGCGGCCCGAGGTTGCGAACCGGCCACACGCGGCGAGTCCCCGTGCTCACCACCATCAA
>JASIKV010000485.1 GCA_030049455.1 Terriglobia bacterium | reverse complement strand
ATACTGATGCCACTTCGCTTGCGGATAGAGCGCCAGTAGGGCACGAATCTGGTCCGCGAGCGAAGGCGAAGTGACCATGCCGGTCAGGATGCGAAGGCCGGCGCCTTTCTTTGCCTGAATCTCGGCGCGAGCGGCATCCATCGTCGTCAGGAACGTGCTCCAGTCCCCAATGCGCCCACGATGAATCACCACCTGAGCGCGGTCAGGATCGTAAAGGGTCAGCACGGAAGCCTGCGTGATGGCGTTCGCGGAGCCGAGGCTGGCAGGGTGGCTGGGATTTCCTTCAATCTTGGTGGGGCGGCCCATGTGGCTTTCCACCAGCAATCCGGTGGCGTAACCGGCGAGCGGCATGGCCGTGGCATAGAAGAGCGGCTTGCCCGGGACAAAATCTTCAGGCTGCTGCTGCGCGTAGGGAACGATTTTTTCCGTGGGCAGCTTGGTACAAGCTGTGAGGCCCGCCAGCGCAGCAGACGCCCCCATCAATTTCAACGCGCTGCGCCGGCTCACGCCCCGAGAATCGGCGCGCGGGTCGTGCGGAAACTCGCACTCTGCAAAATCGCGATAGTCCGGCGCTTGCGCCAATTCCCCCAGGCCCCGCCACACGCGTTTTTCGGGCGATTGTTCGAGCTTGGCCTGAATCTGCACCAGGTCGAGGGGCTTGCCGGGTTTGGGTCGAGTGTTCATTCTCAGTTTGTAGCAGCGCTCTATGAGCGTCGACGCCGGTCCCGCCTGGGCGGGACGGCGCGTACCTACCGATGACACGTATAACAATCCGTAATCAGCTTCGGCTCCTTGATTTTGTATTCCTTTACCAGTTGCGCGCCCAGTTCAAGCTGGTTGGAAGGTTCGACATAGTCGGCCTTGAAAACGTCTTCGCGGCGGCGCACGTGCCGCTCCGGATGCTTGTGGCAATCAATGCACCAGCGCATGTAGAGCGTGTTGGCGCGGTAGGTCAGCGGCATCTCACCAATCGGCCCGTGGCAGGTGGTGCAGCCGATTCCTTTGCTCACGTGAATGCTGTGATCGAAATAGACGAAGTCGGGGACAGCGTTAACGCGCGTCCATTCGAGCGACTTGTCGGAGGCGTAGCTGGCGCGCACGGGTTCCAGCATGGAACTGTTGAGCCACAGTTTCGAGTGGCAGCTCATGCAGATGTGGGTGGTGGGAAGGCCCGCATAAGAAGACTTCTCCACCGTGGTGTGGCAGTACCGGCAGTCGATGCCGTCATCGGTGACGTGGTGCTTGTGGCTGAAGGGTACGGGCTGCTGGCGGGCGACATTTACATCGGTGTAGTAGGGGGATTGGCCGACGGCGAAAATCAGATACCCCAGCCCGCCCACGAAGAAAATGGCGCCATAAATGGTGACCTTGGAAATCGTGTTCGTGCTGCGGTGGAAAATCTGCGCCATCGAAGGATTTCGCCTGAAGCCTTCGGAGAAACCCCACGATCCTTGCTTGGACCTGCTTGCTGCGGGGTCGTGACTTCCCCGGAAAGGCGGGATCGGGTGCTATCAGCCTTCAGTAATTGCCACAGACACAAATTGAGCCGGGGGAATATTGCGTCTCCAAGATCGTCGAGTTTTCTAGGACATGCCCCGGAAGTAGCGGATTATATTTCGCACCGGAATTGTTTGTCAAAACAAAATCATCCTTGCGGGAGGTACGTTGAGAATTCTTAATCTATTCATTTTTGAGAGGAGGGATCGGCTGAGGAATTCTTCATCACTTCGCAGGGCTATGCCGTTCGGGGGTGAAAGGGCCTCGGGGCAGAGTTGTGAAAATGATGACGCAAACGACTGCCAGAACGAGAAGAACGAAGATGCTGCCTTCCGGACCTGTTGCGCCGCCGCTCAGAATGGGCTTGCCGACGGGGTGGGTGTCCAGAAGATGGTGTTGCGAAATGGTGCCGCTGTCGGCAACGCCGTAAAGAAACGATTGCGACCAGTCCCACGAGGCGTGGAAACCGATGGCCCACCAAAGCGAACCCGTCCGCCAGAGACTTAGGCAGAAGACCATGGAAGCGAGGCCGGCGGAGAGCAGTCCGATCGGTGATTCGCCCGCGTTGCCGCCGTGCCCGAGGCCAAACAGAATCGATATGACCACCGCGGAAGTCCAGAAGCCTAGGGCTTTGCTGTGAGGCGTTTCAAACGCCGCTTTGTACATGCCTGTAAGGCCGCGAGCCAGCGTGTATTGCAAATAGCCCCGAGAGAAATATTCCTCGAGAATGCCGACCAGCAGAAATAGCAGGAACCAGAAGACGCCGTATTTGAGGATGTCGCCTCCGAAGAGTCCCCGGCCGTCAATGACTAGGAATCCTGTATTCACGAGAATTATGGCGAGCAACGACAGGCAGGCGACTCCCCAGACGAGCCCGGCAAGGAATCGCCGCACCTTTCGATCGCCGCCCAGGCCGTAAACACCGTTGGCCCGCCGCTCGATTCTCGACAGGATCCAAGTCACCAGGAGAGCCAGCGACACAAGGAGGCAGTAAATGAAGATTAAGCGCGGAGAGGCCGGCGCCTCCGCGGGGCCCTTTGCCCCGCTGGCCGGGAGCAAAAGAATCTTGCGCATGCCGGCTGTCAGCGCCGAAGACGGAGGGATGAAGAAAATCAAGTAGATCAGCACGCCCCAGCCCGCGCGCAGTCCCTCCTTGCCCATGAACACATAGCCGGCTCCCGAGGGCGGCGGGGGAGGGCCGGGTTTGCCAAGGGACAGTGTGGATTCCGGATCCATGCGGATTCCTTGTGATGGTTTGGTTCAAACAAACGTTGTGCTGATCCTTATCCAACTCCCCAAAGGAAATTCCAACCCTCGCAGAAGAAATTCAATTGCTCAGCGGACGATTCTGCGAATCAATCCCCTTTGGCGAGCTCAACCACCACGGCCGTTCCGTAGCACAGAACTTCCGTGGCGGATTCGCGCGCGCCCACTTCTGAGGCGTCGTATCGGAACCCCAGCACGGCGTTGGCCCCCATCTGCGCGGCGTGTTGCAGCAGCGCCTCATAGGCTTGCTGGCGTGCCTGCTCGCACATTTCCGTGAAGGCCCCGATTTGACCGCCAATGATGCTCTTCAGGCCGCCCAAAATTCCCTGAGTGATGGTGGGCGATCGCACGACGATGCCCCGCACTAGTCCTTTGTATTCCCGAATTCGGTATCCCTCCAGAGTGAATGTCGTGGTAACGGGAATTGACATGGGATCCCTCCATTGTGAGTTCTGCTGGCAGTTCAAAGGCTGCCGGTTTGACGAGGGCATTAAACAATGGACGCACAACCGATACAAGTGCAATCGCACCACATCTGTTTCGTGTGGTAAAGTCTCCCCCTGTCCAGGGAAACAGCAACCAAGCACAGGGGGCAATCCGTGAAGCTCGGCATAAGCTCCTACACCTATCCGTGGGCCATCGGCGTGCCTGA
>JASIKV010000484.1 GCA_030049455.1 Terriglobia bacterium | reverse complement strand
GCGCAATATCGTACCACCATCCAGGACAGTTGAAAAATCCACAATGTTTGGCGCGGACCTCACTGTGGGTTGGTATAGGGACCCTGCAAGCGCCAGTCCCGGGGGATTCCCAGCCACGTTTTCCGGCTGGGGTAAAACAATATCGGCCCGGTGGGATGTGCTTTGCGGTAAGCGAGAAACTTGCGAAGCATTGCTCCAAACCGCAGATCGGAGGTGTGCAGGCGCTTGTGGGGCATTTTGATCAGGTTGCGCTCTACCTCTTTGACGTTTTTGGGCGAGAGCCGCCAATCGCCCTTCACCAGAGTCCGCAGATCGGCGACGCCGTAGCCCACAATGCGCCCGGAGCCGTCCACGTATTCATCGATGTAGCTGAACACCAGGTCGCGAAGGGTGCGGAAGACCGCCTTACGGCCGTGCAGCCCTGTGTCGCGCGAGCGCGCAACGGTTCCCCAACGCCCGCGCTGCTTGTAAAGAAACAGCACGTGGTCAAGCTGGTCCTGCGATTCCAAATCCAGCAGCAGCGGAGGGTAGCCATGCTGCTCCAGAATGGCTGCCGCGGCGATGGCCGCCTCCAGGCAGTGGGCGGCGCCGTGGCGAACCACGCCGCGAAGCGTCCGCAAAGTCTCCCCGCCCTTTTCCCAATTGTAGGGAAGGCTGTTGAGATAGTCCTGCGCCTGCTGGGGGGTGCGGCAGCGGCGGATGACGGCCCATTCCGCCGGGCGAAAAGCGCCTTTTCCCGGAGGTGATGAGGGGGGATAATTGTTGGCGACGGAAAAGCTTTTCGGAAAGAGGCTCATCTCGGCGGTGCTCAACCCTTTCCCCACCGATCAAACCAAAGTTGAAACATGAAGAGCGTCCAAAGCGTTTTGCGGTGGTCGGCCTTGCCGGACCAGTGCTCGTTCAGCAGGCGGCGCACGAAGGTGACGTTGAACATTCCCTGCTGCTTCAGCTTTTCCTCCCCCAGGGTTTCATCCACCAGCGCGCGAAGATCATGGCGCATCCAACTCGCGATGGGGACGGAGAACCCGCGCTTCTGCCGGTAGACAATTTCCTTGGGAAGCCAGCGCTCGACAGCTTTTTTCAACAGGTATTTCAATTTGAAGCCCCGAACTTTGAGGCTTCCGGGCAAGCCTTCGGCAAACTCAATCAGGCGGTGATCGAGGAACGGTGTGCGCATCTCGAGCGAGCACGCCATGCTGGCGCGATCGACCTTCACCAGCAAATCGTCCTGGAGGTAGAGGCAAAAATCGAGGTAGAGCATTTCCGAAAGCGTCTCATCGAAGCGCGCGCCCTCCAGCACGGGCGCGAGGGGCGCGAAGATTTCGCTGCTGGCCGGTTGCGGCCCGGGCCAATCCGGCGAGAAAAGTTGGTCGAGTTCGGCAGGATTGAACATTCCAAACCAAATGTGATGGCGCTCCGCGGGATCTTTCTCCGCATGGCTCAGGAAGCGGCGCAGGAAAAGCCCCTTGGGAACGGCCGTCGAGGAGACGGGAAGAAACCGTTGAAGCCGCCCAAAAATCTGGCGGCGCACCCATCGGGGCAGCCTGAGGTAATACTCCGCCAGGCGCGCGCCCATGTAGGTGGGGTAACCGCCGAAGAGCTCGTCGCTGCCTTCGCCGCTCAGCGCCACCTTGATGTGCTCGCGCGCGAAGCGTGAAATCATATAGGTGGGAATCACGGCGGGATCGGCCATGGGCTCGTCCAAATGGCCTGCCAGGTTCATCAGCGCTTCGAGCATCGCCGGCTTTTCCGCATTCAAAACGTGGTGCTGGGTGCGGAAGCGTTTTGCCACCAGGGTTGAGTAGGGTTCCTCATTGAAAGTCTTTTCAGGAAAATTCACGGAGAAGGAATTCACGTTTCCGGGGCTGAGCTCGCTCATGATGGCGACGATGGTGGAGGAATCCACACCGCCGCTCAGGAAGACGCCCAGCGGGACGTCGCTGACCAGGCGCGACTCCGCCGCCTGGCGAAGGCGGACAGCAAGCTCCTCCACCAGATCGCGTTCTTCGCGAGCGGTCACGGCCGGTTTTCCGGGCGGGCGCAGATAATCCTGCGGGCGCCAGAAGGCCTCAATCTGAATTTTGCCGTCCTCGGCCACCAGGAAATGTCCCGCGGGAAGTTTCTTGATCTCCGCGAAAACACTGCGCGGGGCAGGGAAGTGGCCGTAGAAGAAATATTGGGTCAGCGCCGTGGGATCGAGGGCGCGGCGGATGCCGGGGTATTCCAGCAGCGACTTGATCTCCGACCCGAAGACCAGAGTTTCTCCGTCGCGCCAATAGTAAAGGGGCTTTTCGCCCGCCCGATCGCGCGCCAGGAGGAAGCGGCGGGACCGGCGGTCCCAGAGGGCGATAGCAAACATTCCGTTCAGCTCGCGCAGGCAATCCACTCCCTGTTCTTCATAGAGATGAAGGATCGCTTCGCCGTCGGAGCGAGTCTTGAAATGATGGCCGTGGTCCAGCAGGCCCTCGCGCAACTCGCGGTAATTGTAGATTTCGCCGTTGAAAACCAGAGTGACGTCGCCTGCCTCATTGGAGAGCGGCTGATTGCCCGTTTCCAGGTCAATGATGCTCAGGCGCTGAATCGCCATGGCGAGGTGCGGGAGTTGGAACTTGCCGCTGCTGTCGGGCCCGCGATGCAGGATGCGCGCCGCCATTGCATCGAT
>JASIKV010000483.1 GCA_030049455.1 Terriglobia bacterium | reverse complement strand
GCTTTAATGCATCCACCGCGAGCACTGCGGCATGGCGCGAAGCAGGCGGCAATCCGCCCAGGCCCGCCTCAACCTTGTCGGGAGTGAGCATGGCGAGTTCGGATGGCGTTTTGCTCAAGATTGCCTCCGTCAGCCATGACCCGCACGCCACCGAGGGCACGCAGCCGGCAGCTTTGAATTTCACCACCTGAATTTTTCCCTCGACCACCATCGCCCACAACTTCATCAAATCGCCGCAGACCGGATTCGAAGCCTCCACCACCACGGACGCGTCCACAATTTCGCCGACATTGCGCGGGTTGTTGTAGTGTTCGATGACGGCATTGGAATACACGGCACTCCCTCTGGTCAATGATCAGGTATGCGTTTCCTCGCACAGCACGTCGTGCCAGACGCTCACAATTTTAATTCCATTCGTGATTAGCGGTCACCGGGTTTCTCTTGCCGGTAATTCCTTGATTGGAAGGAGGCGCCGAAACTCCCTCGCCACCGACGCTTGACTCGCCCAGCCGCCGGGTATATACAGGGCAAATGTCAGGCCGAGCAGCCAGGGCTTGCTTCGCGACTCTGATGTTGGCGATTGCCGTGGGCGCCCCCGCGGGCAAGAAGGAGGAAACCTGGTTGCAAGTGCAGAGCCCCGACTTCCTCGTCATCACCAACGCCAGCGAAAAGCAGGGCCGCCGAGTCGCCTATCAATTTGAGATGATTCGCGCCGTCTTCCGCCAATTCTTCAATCTCCAAAGCGCCGCCAGTCAGCCGGTGATTATCATCGCCGCGCGGGATGAAGACACTCTCAAAAGCCTGTTGCCCGAATACTGGGAGAAAAAAGGATCGTTGCACCCCGCCGGGATTTACCTGCGCAGCGAGGAGGAAAACTACGTGGGTGTGCGCCTGGACGCAACCATGAATCAGAACGCTGACGAGCCCTATGAGCCGGTTTACCACGAGTACGTCCACTATCTCACGCGCGGCGTGCTTTCACGCTTGCCACTTTGGATGGTGGAGGGGCTGGCGGAGTTCTACGGCAATACGCGCCTGGAAGGAAAACAGGTGCTGGTGGGCACGCCCAGCCGAACGAACCTTCTGGTGTTGCACGAGGAGCACACGATTCCAGTCAGCGCGCTGTTTGCCATCAACGCTTCCTCCCCTTATTACCACGAGGAGAACAAGGCTTCGATCTTTTATGCAGAATCGTGGGCGCTGACGCATTACCTGGTGACGCGCGACTGGCGTGAGCACACGCACCGCGTATCGGACTTCCTGAAGCTCCTTGATCAGGGCGTGCTGGCCCAGGAGGCCGCGCCGCGCACCCTCGGCGATCCCCAGGAGCTGGACCGCAAACTGGACGAGTACATCAGCCGCCTGAGCTTCGCCGCGGCGCGCCTGGCCGCTCCACCTGGAGTGGACTCTGACAGTTTCCGGGTCACCACTCTTTCCGAGGCCGAATCGCTCGCGCGCCGCGCCTTCTTCATGAGCCTCGACCATCATCCCCAGGAGGCGCAGGCGATGCTGGAGGAATCCCTGAAGCTCAATCCCAATCTGGCGGTTGCGCATGAGGGCATGGGATTCCTGATGAGCCTGGAAGGCAAAACGGAGGAGGCTACGAAATCGTACGCGCAGGCCGTGGCTCTGAATTCGCAGAGCAGCATGGCGAATTACTACTACGCCGTGAGCATGTTTAAGGGAGGTCTGGACGATCGCGCCGCTGCGCAGGCGGAATCGAGCCTGCGTGCCGCGATCAAGGTCGCCCCGGATTTTGCTCCGGCCTACTCCGCGCTGGCCTGGCTGCTCGCGTCGCGTCACCGGAATTTCGACGAGGCATATCAATTTGCCCTTACGGCCGTCAGCCTGGAACCGGGCGACTTTCACCTCCGGCTGAATTCGGCGCAGGTGCTGGAATTCATGGGCCGCAGCGACGACGCCATTCGCGTGGGGAAGGTCGCCTCGGAAATGGCCAAAACGCCTGAGGAACTGGCGCAGGCGGAAACGCTGATTTTGAGTGCGCAGCACTACAAGGAATTTCAAGAACGGGCCAAAGCGCGCCAGGAGGCAATGGCAGCGCGCAAAACCGATGACGCGGCGCTGCCTCAGGAGGCTACTGCCTCCACTCAAGACTCCGACCAGCCGCCCGTTCTGCGCCGCCGGGATGAGGCAACGGTGGTGACCAGCGATCACCCGTCGCGCGCTGAAGTGCTACCTACCCGCCAGGTTTCCGAAGGGACAATCAGACTGGCAAAATGTTCGACCCCGTCGACGATTGAAATTACGCTCGATCTGTCAGGTGGCGCCCTCATGCTTTACAGCGACGACTTCATGAAGATCCCCTTTATGGCCATCGATTTCACGCCCAAGGGAGTCCTGAACCCCTGCAAGGATATTCAGGGCCTACGGGCGCGCATCGCCTACCATCCGGCAAAAAGCCAACCGTCGCAGGGAGAGGTGGTGGAGATCTGGCTGATGAAAGAATAAACGAATTGGCCTGGCCGAATTTCCGGCCAATTGCCACTTGTCCCCTGCTCGCCCCGCCTCTAGCATTCTGTTGTGGAAAATCTCACGATCCGCGAAGCAACTCCTGAAGATCTCTCCGTGGTCCTGCACCATCGCCGAGCTATGTTTGAGGAAATGGGATTTATGGATACCGCCGCGCTCGACGCCATGCAGGCAACGGCTCAAACATATTTCGCTGACGGGTTGCGCGATGGCTACTACCGCGGCTGGTTTGCATCCGACTCCGCGAGACGCATCGTAGCCGGGGGAGGAATTGGCATCATCCCCTGTCCGCCCCGCCCGGAGTTTCCTTATGCGCGGCGCGCCATGATCTATAACCTGTACGTGGAACCGGACTTTCGCCGGCGCGGAGTGGCGTGGCGGCTGATGGAAATCATGATCACTTGGTGCCGCCAGCAGGGTTATCCCTGGGTTCATTTGAACGCCAGCGACTTCGGGAGACCTCTTTACGAGCAGATGGGATTCAAGCCGACGTCGGAAATGGGACTTGAACTCGAGGAGGGTCAGCCGCCCCATCGCCTCGCCACTTCATTCACAGTTTGAAAAACAGGTAACGCATCACCAGAACCATCGCCACGCCGAGTGCCACCGTCAGCGCGTACTTTGGGCTGCGCAGCTTGTTGACTTCGGGAATCAGATCGGAAGCCGCAACGTAAAGCGTCACTCCGGCGGAGAGGGCCAGGCCGTACTCCACCCAGCGGTGCGTAAGCGCCATGCCCAGCACGCCGAGGATGCGCGAGATACCCAAAAGGCCTGCGGCGGCAATTCCCGCCCGTCCGCTGCGACGCGCCGCGACCATGATGGATGCCACGGTAAAACCCTCCGGAACATTGTGAAGAATCGTCGCGCCGAAAATTACCGTGCCCAGCCAGGGGGAAATCAAAAATCCCGCCGTAATCGATACGCCATCAAAGAAGGTGTGGATGGAAAGTCCCGCCAGGGCCGTGTA
>JASIKV010000482.1 GCA_030049455.1 Terriglobia bacterium | reverse complement strand
CGCCAGGCCTTCGAGCGCGGTGTGGACGTATTTCTGGAGAAGCCCATCACCCGCACCGTGCAGGAAGCCGAAGAGCTGATTGAACTCGCGGGGCGCGCGGGGCGTATTCTGCAGGTCGGCCACCTGGAGCGCTTCAACCCGGGCGTGATCGCCGCCAAGGCCGTGACCACGCGCCCCATGTTTTTTGAAATCCATCGCCTGGGAGTCTTCAGCCCGCGCAGCCTGGATGTGGATGTGGTTTTTGATTTGATGATTCACGACCTCGACCTGGTTCTTTGGATGGTGGGCTCACAATGGCTCAGCGTTCGCGCCGTGGGATTGCCGGTGCTCTCCGACAAAGTGGACATCGCCAATGCGCGCATCGAATTCGAAAACGGGGCCGTGGCCAACCTGACGGCCAGCCGCGTCAGCACGGAGCGCGTTCGCAAGTTCCGCTACTTCCAGCCCAATGAGTACTTCTCCATCGACTTCACCCGTCGCGACGCAACCCTGCTGCGCGTCGACCGCCAATCCGCCACGCCGCAGATTGCCTTCCAGAAGCTCTCCACCCAACCTCAGGAGCCGCTGCGGGCGGAGTTGGAGGCTTTTGTCGAGTCGGTCGGGAGCCGCAGCCGTCCCCTGGTCGGGGGCCAGGAAGGAAAAGATGCCCTGGGACTAGCCGAGGAAGTCATGAATCGCATCGAACAGCATGCGACCCTGGTGGGCATCCCCCTTGGCCGGTCCGTGGGACACAGCGGGGAGAGCTAGGGGAGTAGCGCCGACCCCGCTTTGGCGGGACGGCACAGGGTGCCGGTCGGCGCCCATTAAAAGGCCGGCGTTGAAGCGCGGGTGTCCCCACCCGCGACGGTTACGCGGGTGGGGACGCCCGCGCTACAAATCACCCCGTTTTATTAATGTTGCATCAGGAGTTAAAATAGGCTGTCGGAGTTTGGGGCCGGAAGGTTTGTGACCCGGGAAGGAGTGCGCCCAGGGCCGTCGCGGACTGTCCGGCATCCAAGGTATTGCATGAGTTTGGGATCCCAACTGAATCTGCAAGTGCCTGAGGTGGAAGACTCTCAGCTCGATC
The DNA here is from genome assembly GCA_030049455.1 of Terriglobia bacterium. Lineage (GTDB taxonomy): Bacteria > Acidobacteriota > Terriglobia > UBA7540 > UBA7540 > Bog-366. The sequence goes on along the minus strand of JASIKV010000482.1, from coordinate 3,292 downwards.
TGTTTACCGCGCCGGTAGACGAAGAGATTGAGATCAATCTTTACCCTGGGATGACTCAGGATGTGGAATTGGCCCGGTGGCGGCGCCGGGCGCTGTTTCTGACCTCCGTTTTCCTGCACATCTTCCTGCTCATCTTCATCGCCTTTGCTCCGGATCTTATTCGCCGCGGGCGGATTCTGATGGGAATCCCCGTCTCCCCCGCGCCGGAAAAGCAAATCACCACGCTGTTTCTTCCCCCGGACTTGCTGAAGTCGCTGCGCCAGCCGCCCCCCGAAGCACGCCCGTCCGACAAAAACCGCGAGGCGCAGGGCCGCGCACCGAAGATCGATCCGAACGGAATCCACGCGCCTTTTTCAAGAGGCAATACGCCCGAACCCGAGGCCGCGAAGGGCCCACCACCTACGCCGCCTCCCATGGCTGAGACAACGCCGCCCCCCGCGCCTCCCGCTCCTGCGCCCGCCGCGCCCAAACCGGACTCGCAGTCGAGTTCAAGCTTGCGTCTGGATGACGTCGCTCCCCAAACCGACAGCCCGAATAGTCTCCGCATGCCCTCGTTGACGCCGGGGCAGGCCATTCAACAGTCGCTGCAGGAGGCCGCGCGCGGCGGATATCATCCTGAGAACGGTCCAGGGGCGGGCGGCGATTCCCTCGATCAGTTCAACAACCTCCACCCGAACTTCTCCACCGAGGCGCCCACCATCCTCTCCGACACGCGCGGCGTGGACTTTGGTCCCTACCTCGCCCGCATTGTCTACATCGTCCGCCGCAACTGGTTGGCGGTGATTCCCGAGTCGGCGCGCCTGGGTGAAAAAGGCCGCGTGGCGATTGTGTTCGAAATTCTGAAGGATGGCACGGTGCCGCAGATGCGCATGGTGGCTTCCTCGGGATCCGATCCGCTTGACCGCGCCGCAATGACCGGCATCCGGGCCTCGTCACCCTTCCCGCCTCTGCCTTCGGAGTTTACCGGGGAACACCTGGTCCTCCAGTTCATTTTCCTCTACAACCTGCAGCCCGGTCAGTAGCGCTTGCCCGTCAGAATTTCACGAGCCCTCAAGCGAATTCCGCCCATCCCTTCTTTTTGATGAGATCCAGAATTTGCCCCACCACCTGATCCGCCTGAAGGTGCGTGGAATCGATTTCAATGGCGTCAGCAGCGGGCGTGAGGGGTGAGATTTTGCGCTCCGCGTCAAGCTGGTCGCGGCGGCCGATTTCGTAGGCGGTTTTTTCAAGGGTTGCCTCGCGGCCGTCATGAGAGTCCTGTTTCAGGCGCCGCCGCGCGCGCTCCTCCACATCCGCCTTCAGGAAAATCTTGAGCTGCGCGTGGGGAAAGACCACCGTTCCGATGTCGCGGCCTTCCATTACCACGCCGCGCCCCTGCGCAAAGGTGCGCTGGATTTGGATCAGCTTGGCGCGCACCTCCGGCAGGCGCGAAACCAGCGCCGCCGCCAGCGTCACTTCCGGCGTGCGCAGGCGCGCGGTGACGTCCACGCCATCGATCAGCACGCGCGGCTCGCCTCCGTTCGATTCCACGCGCACATTCGTCTGACTCACCAGCCGGACGACTGCGGGTTCGTCATGCGGATCAATCCCTGCTTCCAATACTTTCAGCGCCGCCGCGCGGTAAGTCGCGCCGCTATCGACGTAAGTCAATCCCAGACGCGCCGCGAGCTTCTGCGCCACGGTGCTCTTCCCTGCGCCCGCCGGGCCGTCAATGGTGATGATCAAAGGATCGGACATCGGAAGTATTCAGTTATCAGTTGTCAGTCTTCAGTTCTCAGTCGTCAGTCATAGGCATCAGCCTTCTCGCAGCCGGGCGAGACATTGAATTCAGATCAAACGGGTTTTACTGAATACTGACGACTGACAACTGACGACTAAATTCTCTTGAACGCTTTCATCAATTCTTTCGTCCCATAGCGCAGAACGGTGGGCCGGCCGTGAGGGCAGGTCATGGGGCAATCGGCCTGGCCGAGCGCCTGCAGGAGCCAATCCATTTTGGTCTGCACCAGCGGCATGTTGATTTTGATGGCCGCGTGGCAGGAAATGGACGCCGCGATGTTGCCGCGCAGCTCGTCGAGGGAAATCGCGGCGCCTTCGCGCGTTGCGCCGTCCAGGATCTCAACCATCAGCTTCTCCACTTCGTCCGCGGGCAGGTCGGCGGGGGCGGCCTTGATGGCAACCGTGCGCTGGCCGAAGGGCTCAACCTCAAAGCCATTCGAAGCCAGTTCTTCCGCGATTGCCTGGAAGGTCACCTGCTGCTCCGGCTTCAATTGAACGATGATGGGCATCAGCAGCCGCTGCACCTCCACTTTTTTCTCCTGCCGGCGGCGCACGTGGCGGTCAAAAAGCACGCGCTCGTGCGCGGCGTGCTGGTCCACAATCCACAAGCCCTCGGAATTCACCGCGACGATAAAGCTGTCCTGCACCTGCCCGAGCGGCTGAAGATCGAGGGGAAGCTCGCGAGGCGCGTGAATGGCCGAATCTTCCGCCACCGGCGGCTCGACGTGAAGCGCCCCCGGCGTCGCAGCGGGAGCGTAAGCCATCATGGCTGTATCCAGCGGCAAGCGTTGCGGCCGGGGCTCCGGTCGCGGAGCAGCCAGGCGAAAATCCGATCGCGCAGCGGGAGGCTCTGCCGGGGGCCGGAAGGGAGGCGTCGTGGCGATCCGTTGTGGCTCCTCGGCAAGCGCGTCCGCAACATCCGCGGCTTCCACTTCCAAAGCTGCGGGCTGTGCGGACTTCGACATCGGAAAGGAAGCCACCGGCCGCGTGGCGAGCAGCGTTTGGCGAATCGAATCCCGCACAAGATCGTGAATGAAGGTGCTGTGGCGGAATCGCACCTCGGTCTTCGAAGGGTGTACGTTCACATCAACTTCGCTGGGCGGAATTTCCAGGAAAATCAGGGTAACGGGAAATACTCCGGACGGCAGGATATTGCGAAATGCTTCCGTGATTGCGTGCAGAATCAGGCGGTCGCGCACCAGCCGCCGGTTCACGAAAAAATAGATGTTGTTGCGATTCAGTTTCTGGATTTCGGGCCGCGAGACAAACCCGCGCACGCGGATAATCTGCGCATCGCCAGCTTCCTCCGGCTCGCCCGATTCGGGCAGCGTCGAAGCTGGAATCCGCCGCTCGACTGGCGTCATTTCCAGAAGCTGCTCGAGCGTCTGCCCCCCCATCACCTGGTAAAGCCGCTCGCGGTGGCCGGCAACGGGCGATACTTGCAGAACCGTGTTGGTCAGGGAGCTCAGCACGAATCCCTTCTCGGGATGCGCGAGCGCGTAGTGCGTCACCA
>JASIKV010000061.1 GCA_030049455.1 Terriglobia bacterium | reverse complement strand
CCTTTTTTTGCTTTGCGATGCTCTGCGCCTTGGCGTCTTTGCGTGAGGTGTTTTTCTGTAGATTTTTTCACACCTTCCCCTGGCCGCGTCTGCCCATAGGCTGGTCCGATTTCTGGTACGACCTGATCGGATCATCGGCCCCCGAAATCGGAGAGGCCGACGCTACGGCACCAGCATCACGGGCGCGCGCCAGAAAGCGCTCTTTTGTCCCGTGGGATCCAGCACCGTCACCTGACATTGATACTCGCCGGGGGAGAGATTGGCAAGCTGGATGTTGAAGCTGAGCGGCATGGTCTTTAGCCGATTGTTCATGCCGTTGGTTATTTCGATGGGCGGGGTTTCGAAGGCTTTCTTTTGCGCCTGATAGAAGCTCACAAAGGCCACCAGCGGCTGGGCGGCAGGCGCGGTCTGCTCGTAAGCCTGGAGATAAACATACATGTCGCGGCTTTTGCTGAAAACGCGCGTCACACTGGGAATCAGTTTTTGGCCTTCCACCACCAGCGGATTGGAGGTCTCCTCGCGGTCCTTGCTCTTGACGGCGTTGTACAGCGCGTCTTTCAGGTCAACACGCTGGCTGCTGAGCACTACGGAGCTGATGGCGATCTTCTGCTCTTCCTTGTTCAGGTTGGGGATAAGGAAATTGGTTTGATAAGTCCCGATTCTGCCCGTTTCATCGTCGCGAGCCAGGAATTTGATGGTGTATTTCCCGGGCAGAAGCGTGAAGCCCGTGTCGTATTCCACCGGGCGCTTGGCCAGTTCCTGCGCCGTCTCATCGCTCAGCTTGATATTCACCTTGTCGCGCACGTTGCTGACGGTCATGCCGTAGTTGTCCTTGATTTCACCGATGAAATCGATGAGCGTGTGCTCGGCGCCGCCACGCTTGGCCAGCGCCAGCTCGCGCCCGGGAATCTTGACGACGATGGGGACGAAGTATTCGGCGCGATTCAACTGGAAATAGTCGATTTCCATGGCCACAGTCAGTTCCGTAATCGGGTCTTCGAGCAGCAGCGCGTCTTCAAGCTGGCGCTCTTTATCCGTTGCGGTGAATTTATTGAACTGCTTTCCGGCAAAATAACCCTGGCGATAATCCAGGTCGCCGGTGACGGCGCCATTCAGAGTAATCTTGATGCGCCGGAATTTTCCGTCCAACGTCGTGTTGCTGGTGTAATAGCCGAGCAAGTAGTAGCTGGTCACGGCTCGCTGAGCCTGCACGATTCCCTTGCCCAGATCGTTGTTGTCCAGGAAGGCTTTTCCCCCGGTGTCGGTGGCGATAGCGTATAGCGTGTCCTGCGACTCCTTAAAGTTGGCGGTGACCGCCATGGCCGAGGCGCCCGAGTACATTCCCGCTCCGCCGGACGAACCCACCGTGGCATCGCCCAGCGGCGCGCCGGCGACCAGGCCACGTGCGTCGATGGGCCAGAACGAAACCCCGGCACGGATGGCGCTGTCAATCGTGGCGTGGAGCTGCGCCTGATTATCGATCCCGTTCAGCGTGATGCCGCTGGCGAAATAGAGCAGCGATTTCTTTTCGTTCAGCAGGCCGAGCATTTTGGCAGCCGTCTGAAGCGCCGCCAGTTGGCGATCCGTGTTGAAAACATTGAATTCGCTGTCATCCTGCCCGAATGCCGCGCCGGTGTCTGCCGTGCTGGCGTCGTCGGTGGATTCACCATACCCCTGCCCTTCGCCCACCACCATGGTTTCAAGAATGCTCAATAGCCGGGTATGGTCGCTGGTGAAATCCTGAAGGACGTCCACGCCCGCGCCCTGATAGCGCATGATGGCCACAAGGTCCGCGGGAGTCATCTGCGTGCGAATGAATTTTTCCGCGGCCGTAAGGGCGCGCATCTGCTCCGTGGGCGACATCGCCGTCATGTCAAAATACATGGCCAGCAGGCGCCGGTTCTGGTAGCGAAGGGTTCCGGGAGCTTCCGGGACAATGTGCATTTCGCCGAGGCGATAAAAAATTTTGACGTCTTCGGGCGCAGCAGCCGGCGGCGCCTCGCCGGGAGTAATGGGCAATTCCTGATGTTCGCAGAAGCTGATGGTCTGCGCTGCGCCGTTTTCGGTCACCGTAAAATCCTTCACGCCCAGCCCTTCGATGGGATTCCCTTTTTTATCCTTGACCGTCACGGCTTCGACCACGAGCTGAGTGGTGGACTTGAAAGTCGCGGTGGGCGTGCCCTCAGGATTGGAATTCTGGCCGATCTGCTGGGCCATGAGGGTGGAGGCGCACACCACCACGCACATCAAGTGGCGCAAAATCGCGGAGGCTGGCTTTCGTTGCAGGGAATTCCAACCGGCGCTCCCGCCTTGGCGGGACTGGAAGGCCGTGCCACGGCTTTGCGCCTTGGCGCCTCTGCGTAAAGGTGCTTGCGGGTCTTGTCTCATCGCTCAGAACCTCAATCGAATCGTGGCCTGCATGCTGCGTGTGGGATTTGCAGCCGCCGGCAATCCAAATTGCGCGCTATTGATCGTCGCATCCCAGCTTGTGAAGGTGATGTGATTCAGGAAATTCGTAGAGTCCACGCGCATGTCCAGATTCCACTTGTCCAGCCGGAAGGTGCGGCCCAGCGAAGCGTTCAATCCAAATTCGCCCGGGCCGGTCACCGAATCCCTGCCCGCATTCCCCCACTGTCCGGAAGGCGGCGCAGCGAAGGCCGCGGGATTAAGGTGCAAATCGCCGGGGGCGGAGTAAAGCGGCGCGCCGGTCACCTCCGGCCGGATCGTATCGGTCACGCCGGTTCCCGGGACGGTAGCGAAATAGAGAGGCGTTTCGGGCAGGCCGCTGCCCATCGTGATGTTGGTCACCACGGTCCATTCCTTGAGGAGTGTTCCTTTCCACCCGCTCAAAAGCGTCTTCCCGCCAATACCCATGCCGGTGGTGTACTGGGCCTGCAGATTCAGCAGGTGGCGCTGATCGAAAGTGGAGAGCCCACGCTCGGCGCGCAGGTTCAGCCAGTTTTGCGCAAGGGTTGCGCCGCCCGCTCCGGCGCCGGAGGTTTGAGTAATGACAAGGTTTCCTCCGCCGCCGCTCGCGGGGCCGCTGGAAAGCTGTTGGGACAGGATCGCTCCCTGCCCTCCCACCGAGGCGTCGTCATCGATGGATTTGGCGTAGGTGTACATCGCAGATGCGGTCAGCCCGTTGTGCAATCTGCGCCGCAACTGAATCTGCCCGGACTGGCGCGTCAAGTTGCCATTTGACGCAAGGTACGAGAATCCCACCGGGCAGGCCGGACAGGGATTCACCGCGCCGATGGGGTAAGTGTTGGGCAGAAAATCCTGCACGCCGCGCGTCCCTTTCGTGCCGAGATAGGTGGCCACCATTTGCAGCGAGCCGGGCAAATCGCGCTGCGCCTGCACCTGCCAGTTTTGCGCATACCCGATGCGGAAGTTCGGGTCGATTGCATAGGTGTCGGCGGTGGTGGTGCTGCACGCGCCGAATCCGCTGGCAAGCGTGAGCGGGCAGGCGGGACTGTTGGCGACGCTCAGGCTTTTTGAGAGCGGCGACTGCTGCGCCATCTGCTGGGCAATGGTTTGGTAGACGGAAGTATCGTCGTAGATTCCATACCCGGCGCGGACCAGAAGCGACGAGCCGCCGAACGGCCGCCAGGAGATCCCCAGGCGCGGCTCAAACCCTCGGCGGTCAGGCCAAATGAGCGAGCCGGGATATTTCTGCCCTGTCAGTGGACCTGTGGGTGCGCTGCCCAGCACCGGCGCTGCGGCCAGGAATCCGGGCAAAATGTCCAGATTCACCAGCCGCCCGTAAAGTTCGGTCATGGGTGCGCCGTATTCCCAACGGAAGCCGCCATTCAGAGTGAATCCCGGGCTCATGCGCCAATCGTCATTAACGTAGACATCGTAAACTGACTGGCGAAAGTATTTGTCGGCATTTCCATAGGCGATGGCGCTGGTGTCGGGTATACCCAGCAGGAAATCGGCGAAATCGTCGCCGCCCACGGCTGCGCCATTCACGATGCCCTCGGTGGCGGCGCCTGTGAACCCGAAGATTCCCCGCGGGTCCTGCTCTGAAAGGTAGTTGAATTCCTGCCTGCGGAAATCGCCGCCGAAAGTCAGGTTGTGGCGGTTGCGGCTCCAGAGCAGCGAGCCCGACAACGCGCTGGTTTGATTTCGATCGCGGGAGCTCTGACCGTCTGAAAGTCCCGCGATGCCGCTGGAGTACTCGAGAGTGGGGGGGCCCCAGTAGGCGGGGGCTTGATCGTTCCCCGTGATTCCCGCCTGCCCCGAAACATTTTCGCGGTTGGCCCAGTAAGGCGTGCTGGTGGTCGCCATGCGGCTGAAGTTATAGCCGAGCCTCAGAAACATCCAGGCGCTGAAGCGGTGCATCCAGTTGACATTGCTGTTCATCCCGAGCGCGTCGGTCGTATCCAGAAAACCAAACACACTCGGCGAGGCCGTGCGCGTGCTTTGGAAAGCATAACCCCCGAAAAGAGTGTTCTTCGTGTTGATCGTATGATTCAGGCGGGTGTTCAGCGCGTCCTGATGCGTGTTGGTGCTGATGGGGACCTGGTAGTTGTAACTGGGGTTGCCGCTAAAGGTCGGCAGCGGGTAGTAAGTCAGCAAGGCACTCGCCTGGGAGCTGATCTGGCCCGGCTGAAGCATGT
>JASIKV010000481.1 GCA_030049455.1 Terriglobia bacterium | reverse complement strand
GTCGAGAAATGCGATCCATCCGCTGCGCCGGAACAGCGCGCGGACGTCTTGCTGGCGTTCAATCAACTTGCCGTTCCCGGCGTGGGAGATTTCGACGTTCAAGGACGTGTGACCGGCGTGAGCAACGCGCGTGAGTCTTATCTGGCAGATGGAACCGTGGTGGGCATCCTCGCATCGGAAGCCTACTCGCCGATGTTGGGAGGAGTGTTGCAAAAAGTGGGACAGGTCAATCCCACAATCAACAGTCAAATTCAAAGACAAAGGATCGGCCAGATCAACACCGAGATTGAATTTCCCTCCGGTACAGATTTTCAGTACACCCTCACCAGCCCACTGGTCTTAAAGCGGTACGCCGCCTCCGCCGGCCCCCGCGAAATCTCTTCCAACCTTCGCGATTCCGTGGCTGGAATTCTGGCAAATGCGCCGCAACGCGCCATGAGCAAAACTAACAAACCGGGCGACCCCATCAACCTGGTCTTCGTCGGCACCTTACAGGAAATCGAAAGGGCATTTCACCAGGCGGGGTGGACAGAGCCCAAGGCCAAGAATCCGCAATCACTCTGGAAGACCGTGCAGGCGGTCATCAACAACGACGGGTATGATGCGGCGCCGGTTTCGGAGCTTTATCTATTCGGCAGGAAGGAAGATTTGGCGTTTGAAAAAGTCCTCGATACATTCAACAAACGCCATCACCTGCGCTTGTGGCAAACGCCGTCAACCGCGCCGGATGGCCGCCCGATTTGGCTTGCCGCCGCCACGCACGATGTGGGCATCGACTACAGTTCCGGCTCGCACGCCACCGATCCCAATCTGGACGATGAGCGCGCACAGGTTGGGGCCGATCTGTGGCTGGGCGGAGGGGTAAAGGCCGCCCAGTTCATTACTCCACCGAATCCTCTCAGCAGCGGCACTACCGCAACCGGCGGCGAGTGGCACACCGATGGCAATCTTTGTGTTATTGAATTAAGACCTTAGCGCCCTGTCGCGGCGTGTGTGCGTCACTGCGCTTTCTGCGAGGCAATCCACCGGTCCACATTTTCTTCAAGCACGTCGAGCGGCAATGGGCCGTCATCCAGCACGGCGTCATGGAAGGCGCGCAGATCGAAGCGGCTGCCCAATTCCTGCCGCGCTTTCTCACGCAGTTCCAGAATCTTCATCTGCCCGAGCTTGTATCCCAGCGCCTGTCCGGGCCACGAAATGTAGCGATCCACTTCCGTCTCGATGTTCGGCTCGTCCATGGCGGTGTGCTGGCGGAAGAAGTCCACCATTTGTTGGCGCGACCAGTGCTTGTAGTGAACCCCGGTGTCAACGACCAATCGGACGGAGCGCCACATTTCGTTCTCAAGCCGGCCATACTCACTGTAAGGGTCCTGATAGAAGCCCACTTCCTTTCCCAACCGCTCCGCGTAAAACGCCCAGCCCTCCGAATACGCGGTGTAGGACGAGAATCGGCGGAAGGGCGGCAGCCCGGTCTGTTCCTGCGCGATGGAAAATTGCAAATGATGTCCGGGAATGCCCTCGTGATAGGCAATCGCTTCCACGTTGAGCAGCAGGCGATGCGTCGGGTCGTATTCGTTTACGTTAATGCGGCCCGGGCGCGAGCCGTCACCCGCGCCGATCGAGTAATCCGCAGGCACGGCGTTGGGAGCGCGGAAAGCCTCCATGGGAACCACTTCCAGCTTGTTCTTGGGCAGGCGGCCGAACAATTGCGGAAGCTTGGCGTACATCTGGTCAGTGTAGTGCTGATACAATTCGAAAATCTGTTGCGAGGATGTTCCATACAAGCGGGGGTCCTTGCGAATGTGCTCATTGAAGCTCGCCAGGTCGTTGAAGCCCTGTTGCCGGGCGAGTTCCAGCATCTGCGCTTCAATCTCGCCGACTTGTTTCAGCCCCATCTGATGAATCTCCTCGGGGCCCAGGTCTGTCGTCGTCATTTGCTTTATGGCAAAACGGTATCGCGCGTCGCCGTCGGGAAGCGACCACACGCCATATTCGGTGCGGCCGCGCGGCGCGTAGTCGGTGCGCAGGAATTCCGCCAGGCGCGCGTATGCGGGCGTCACCTCTTTACTGACCGCATCAAAGATGGCGTCGCGCAAGGCCTTCTGGTCGGCCTCAGAAACACTCGCGGGAAACGTTTTCGCGGGCTGGCTGAACGGACTCGCCTCAACGGGTTTTCCGGCAATGTCATGCGCCTGAAGCGTGGCCTTCTCAAGCAGGTAGCGGGGCTGCATCAGGTGGTCGGCAAGGCCCATGCGCATGTTGGCGATGGCCTGGTCCAATACGCGCGGAATCTGGTGGAGCCGCGCGATGTAATTCTTGTAGTCCTGCGCAGTCTTGAGCGGCACGTCGTGAGGCATGCTGGCAAGTTCCAGGTGCAAGCCGTTCATCTGATCAATGGGCATCTCCCAGTGCTTGAACCTAGCGCCGTCGATCTGCTCCTGCAGGTCGCGAATCATCAGGTCCCTGCTCAGGCGTTCCTGCTCAGGGAACCCGGCGCCGTCGATCGCTTCGAAGATTTTGAGCTCCTGCCGCGCGTGGTCAACTTCCTGCGCATAGAATTCAGGTGTGTTCTCACT
>JASIKV010000480.1 GCA_030049455.1 Terriglobia bacterium | reverse complement strand
TCCAGGATGGCGCGGTCGCGGCGCATCATCGCCGGGCCATCCGCCGTGGCCTTCGCCACGCTGTCCAGAAACGTGTTGATCTCCTCCTCCGTCATGATGCGCGGAAGTTTTTTCTCCAGCTTGGGAGTCGAAACCGTCGCCGCGGGATTCGACGCCAGCACGCCCTCCCGCGCCAGGAACTTGTAGAATGCCCGCACCGCCGCCAGCTTCCGTCCGATCGACGATTTTTTCTTTTCGCGCTCGAACAGGTGCGCCAGGAAGCCGCGAATGCGCAGCGCGTTGACCGCCTTCAGGTCGATGACGGCTTCAGACTTGCCATCCCTCAAATAGTCATAAAATTGCCGCAGGTCGCTTTCATAATTGCGGATCGTATGCGGCGAGGCATTGCGCTCGTAGCGCAGATAGGTCATGTAGCGTTCGATCAGGTCATCCATATCAGTTTTCAGTCGTCAGTTATCAGTTGTCAGAAATCAGTCGCGTGCTATGGTTTCGCCGCTGCCAGCCGAAAGCCTCCGATTGTCGCAAACCATCCCTGAAAGTCGGCAAGCGCACGGGCGCACTGCTTCTCGCGCCGCGCGCGGCGGTCACGGGCAATGGCCCGCGGTAAACCTTCCATGGGCGGAAGCAGGTCGAAGGAAATATTCGCCGGCTGGTAATGCGCGGGGTCAGCGTGCGTGATGTAGTGGATCAACGATCCCAGGGCAGTCGAGCGGGGCGGGGCGGTCCACGCTCCCTCTCGCGCTCGCGCGGCTATCGCCAGCCCTGCCAGCAGTCCCGTGGCGATGCACTCCACATAACCTTCGACGCCGGAAAGCTGACCCGCCACAAACGTCTGTGGCGCGCTCCGAAAACTCAGGTCAGGATTCAGCAGGCGCGGCGAATTGATATACGTGTTGCGGTGGATTTGCCCGAAGCGCAGGAATTCCGCATTCTCAAGGCCCGGAATCAACCGAAGAATTCGCTTCTGCTCGGGAAATTTCAGGTGATTTTGAAAGCCCACCAGATTGTAGCTGGAGAATCGCAAGTTTTCCGGCCGCAACTGTACCACCGCGAAGGGCTGGCGGCCCGTGCGTGGATCGACCAACCCCACGGGTTTCATGGGGCCGAAGCGCAGCGTGTCATATCCACGCCGGCCGAGCTCCTCAATGGGCAGGCAAGCTTCAAAGAAATTCACATTTTCGAATTCGTGCGTGGGCACGGCCTCCGCGCCCGCCAGGGCTTCGTAGAAGACGCGGTACTCATCTTCCGTAAACGGGCAGTTCAGGTAATCCTCGCCGCCCTTGCCGTAGCGCGAGGCGCGGAAGATGCGCTGCATGTTGAGCGTTTCCGCGTCCACTACAGGACTGATGGCGTCGTAGAAGGACAGATTGTCCGAACCGGTCAGCGCTTCCAGGCGCGCGGCGAGCGCGTCGCTGGTAAGCGGCCCGGAGGCAATCAGACCCGTAGCGCCCGATGGAATTTCAGAAAGCTCCTCCCGCCGCAGCGTAATGAATTCGTGCCCCGCGATCGCTGCGGTCACGCCTTCGGCAAAACGTTCGCGGTCTACGGCCAGCGCTGCGCCGCCGGGCACCGCGCACTCCGCCGCAATGCGCATCAGCAGTGAGCCCGCACACCGCAACTCCTCCTTCAGCAGCCACGAAGCAGCGCCCGGCGCATTCGACTTCAAGGAGTTGCTGCAAACCAGTTCTGCCAGCCGGTCGGTTTTGTGAGCCGGAGTGGGGCGCGCAGGACGCATCTCATAGAGCGTCACCGGCACGCCGCGCTCGGCGAGCTGCCACGCCGCTTCGCTTCCTGCCAGGCCTCCGCCGGCGACGATCGCGGATTTCATCCCGCTGTTCATTTCAGATTTCCCAGCCGAAAAAGATTATAACAGTCCAGTGCCGGCGCTGGGCGCCTCATGACACTTCCAAAACTGTCATACACTCCCTCGCGAACGCCGGCACGATAGGGCAAACTTGCGACGATGTGCACGCGATTAAGTGCGATGGAGTTCGAACTCGTAGCGGCGATCCCGCCAGAGCGGGATCGCCACATGGCGGCGTAAAGCCGCCGCTACATTGAACTGCACTACCTCCGGGCCGCGATTGTTTGCGCCGGGATTCGGTGTTAGGATACGCGCAATTTCCCTGGAGCAATTTCCATGGAAGTCTTTGGCATACTCATCGCAATCGGGTTCGCGGGCTACATCCTGGTCGGCCCGCTCATCGCCTTGATCCGATCCTCGGCGGCGGGGCGGCAGGCGCGACAGAACCAGGAGCAGCAGCAGAAGCTCATCCAGCGCATCCACGAACTGGAAAATCAGGTTCAACAACTTCGCAGTCAATTTGAAAAATCACTCGGCACAGTGCAGGCGGCGAAGGCTGAATTCCAAAAGCCGGCGGCGGCTCGCGAACCTTCAACGCCCGTTACGCCCCAACCACTGGTGACTACTCCACTGCCGGCGCCGGGCACCGAGCTGCCCCAACCTGCTGCCGGTCCAACGCAACCGCCGGCTCCGCCTGCGGCCGCGCCAGAAACCCTCAAGCCTTCGGGCCCGCCGGCCGCCCCACCGCCCGCCAAACTACCCGATCTTGTGGGCCCTCCCGCACCGGTGGTTTCGGCGCAGGTCCCTTCCATTCCCACCCCGCGCTTCGAAATGCTGGGCGCATCGAAGCCGGCACCCCGCGAAGCCGTCAAGCGCGTGATGAACATTGAAGAAGTTCTCGGCACCAACTGGCTGAACAAGCTGGGCGTGATCGGCATCGTCATCGGCTTGGCGCTGATCATGGCGCGCGAAATGGGCGAACTGGGGCCTGCCGGAAGGGTGCTGGCCGGATTCGCCGTGGGCGCGGCGTTCCTGGGCGCGGGAATTTTCTACGAGCGGAGCGAGCGCTGGCGAATCCTGGCGCGTGCGGGCATGGGCGGCGGATGGGCGCTGCTCTATTTCACCACCTACGCGATGAATCACGTCGCCGCGGCGCGCGTGTTGAAATCCGAACCCGCCGATTTCGTTCTGCTCATGATCGTTGCGGCAGCGATGGTGGCGCACACGCTGCGCTATAACTCGCGAGTGATTACCGGCCTTGCCTTCCTGCTGGCATTTTCCACCATCAACATCAGCCGTGCGGGACCCACCAGCCTCTTTGCGAGTGCCATCCTCGCCGCGGCCTTGGTGGTAATTGTGGTAAAGCGCAGATGGTTTGACCTGGAAGTGCTGGCCATCGCCGCCATTTACCTGAACCACTTTTATTGGCTGAGCTTCATCATTCAGCCGATGGGCGAGCATCACCACCCGTTTCCGGAGTTCATGCCCAGCGCGGCGTTGCTGATTTTCTACTGGCTGATTTTCCGGGTTTCCTACATCGTTCGCCGCATTCCGGGGCCGGTGACAGCCGGCGCGGGGACGGAGGCCGGGACACCAGCGCCGCTGCACACGCCTGAGGTGGAGGAAAACATTTCCACCCTCGCGGCAATCCTGAATTCCGCCCTATTCCTCACCCTCATGAAGTATCAATCCGTGCATCCGGAATGGGCATTCCGTTTCCTCCTGCTGATTGGCGCGATTGAATTCACGCTGGGTCAACTGCCCGTGACGCGCCGTCGCCGCATGGCCTTCATCGTTCTCAGCACGTTGGGCGTGATTCTGGTGGGCGCGGCGTGGCCGTTCAAATATTCCGGGTTGTCGCTATCGATCCTGTGGCTGGCGGAAGCGGAGGCACTCTTCCTTGCAGGCGTCTTCACTCCTGAGATTTTGTTCCGCTGGCTCGGAATCGCCATCGAACTGGTGGTGGCAGGCCACATGTTCATTGTGGACGTGCCGCGCCTGGGCGAGCTTCGCGACGCGCAGGCGGCGGACTTCAGCGATCCGCGGCGGGCCACGGTGTTTTTCTTTGCGGCTCTCATCATCTTCGCCAACGCCCACGCGGTTCCATGGCGCTGGCCGGAGCTGCTGAAGACGGAAGCGGAAAAGAACATCCACCGCCTGCAATCCTATCTGGGCGGGCTCCTGCTGATGGCCGCCGTTTGGGCGGTGTGCACGGAGTTCTGGCTGGCCGCGGCCTTTGCCGCCACGGCGCTGGTTCTGGCGGTGGCGGGATCGAGCTGGAAATTCGAGGAACTCTCGGCCCTGGCGGCGGGCTTTGCCGCGCTCACCTTCCTGCGCGCCCTCTGCGCCAACTTTGCCCTGGTCGACGTGTGGCATTTCGACGCGCGAGCCGTGGGTGCGTTGTCCCTTACGGTCGCGCTCCTCTATTTCGCCTCGCGGTGGTTGGGTTACCCGGAGCCGGCGCGGCGAGTTCGAGTTTCCGAGGCCTGCACGTGGCTATCGACAATTCTGCTGGCGTTGCTTGCGTGGTACCAGCTCTGGCCAGCCAGTGTCGCACTGGGCTGGGCGCTCCTGGGATTGGTGATTTTCCAGCACGGATTCCAGCGCCGCTCGTTTTCCCTGCGCTTGCAAAGCTATCTTCTTTTCTTGGCGAGCTTCTTGCGCGTCTTCTTTGTCAACTTCAACGCGGAGCAGATGGTGGGCCAACTGAGCCCGCGCATCTATTCCGCCGTGCCGCTGGCACTGCTTTTTTATTACGTCTATGCGCGGCTCGACAATGAACGCGGTGATTTTCTTTCAATGGACAAGCGCCTGCGCGTGGCAGGCCTGCACTGTTACCTGGGGACGCTCACCGTGGCGGCGGCGATGCGCTTCGAGCTGAGCTCCGACTGGATTGCCGCGGCGTGGGCCGGCCTGCTTTGCGCCTTTACGATCATTGCCTGGCGATGGCGCCGCCGGATTTTCCTGGGCCATGCGCTGCTGATGGGCGCGGCGATTTTCTTCCGAACCCTTCTCCACAATTTTTACGAGCGCAGCTATTTCCCGCCGCCTTCCATCTGGTGGGGAGGCTGGATGACCGTGGGCACAACCGTGGCGCTGGTTTTTGTCGCGTTGCTTGTGGCGCGGCGGATGAAGTTGCCCAGGCCTGAAACCGACGCCTCCCAAGTGGCGCCGCTTAGACGGGCCATCGACGCCCTCGGCCGCAATCCCGCGCCGGTATTTTTCTATATTTCCTTCGTCCTGTTCGCCGGGCTGCTGCTGGTGGAATTGCGCGAGCACGGCATGGCGACGGTAGGGTGGGGAGCGGAGGCCGTCGCGACGTTTCTTTTTGCGCTGTACGTGAAGGAGCGACTTTACCGGCTGAGCGCGCTGGGATTGTTGCTCGTCTGCATCGGCAAGATTGCATTTGTGGATGTCTGGCGCTTGCAGGGGTTGGAGCGCGATTTGACCATCCTGCTGCTGGGCGCGGCCATCTTCTCCGTTTCATTCCTCTATACGCGTTACAAGGACGTGCTGAAGGCGTACTTATGAAGTATTGGGGCGCATTCGCCATCACGCTCGTTTTGCTCGCCGGGGCGCTCGTGACCAGCGAGAAGCAGAGGGTTCCAACGCCCGTCAGCCCCGACGCCGTCCTTTCGCTCATTGCGGATTCTGAGCATGAACTCACCCGCCTGCCCGTTTCCTTCGACCGCATGTCCGACGAGGAGGAAATCGACATCGGCAACCGGCTGGCCGAGGTCTACCTGAATCAGGAAAACGACGCGAACGTTGATCCTGAGACTCGCGAGGTGCGGGCGTATGTCAACCGCGTGGGAGCGCGCGTGGCCCGGGGCGCGCATCGAAGGCTTCCCTATCGATTTCACTACCTTTCCAGTCCGGATTTTATCAACGCCTTCGCGCTGCCGGGCGGGCACGTGGTCATTGGCGGAGGTTTGATGGCGCTGATGGACAGCGAAGACGAATTGGCGAGCGTGCTCGGTCATGAGGTTGAGCACATCGACCACTATCACTGCCAGGAGCGCGTGCAAACTCAGGCGGCCCTTCACAAGGTGCCGCTGGGAGAAATGGTGGCCATTCCCATCGTGATTTTCCAGGCGGGGTATTCCAAGAACCAGGAACTCGAAGCCGACCGCGAAGGCACGCGCCTGGCGGTGCAGGCGGGATATTCTCCGCTCGGCGCGATTCGCATGTTCCAGACCTTCGGCCGCCTGTTTGAAATGACCCGGCGGCGGTCGCGGAGTCCGCAAGAGGAGCTTTCCAAACTGGCGATCGACACGCTGAATGGTTATTTCCGCTCGCATCCGCTGCCTTCCGAGCGCATCGCGCAAATCAAGCAGATGATTTCCGACGAGCATTGGGAGAGCAAAGTCGCCGAACAGCCGCTGGAGGTGGAATACTTTTTCCAGACGCAACGAGCCCAGCGCGCGCTTGCGGCGGGGCATTACGCCGAAGCGGAGGCGGCCGCCACGCGCTCATTGAGCCTGCGCCCGGAGCAGATCGATGCGCTTGCCACGCTTACTTCCGCGCAATTTGCGCTGATGGAATTTCCCTCCTGCAAGGAAAACTACAGGAAACTGCTGGCTCAGTCTCCCCCGGATGCCGGCAACGTGGGGGTTTTCGCCTTGCAGATTGCGCAGGAGGATTTGAACGCCCGGCACTTCGAGCAGGCGGCGAAGTATGCCGGGACCTTATTGGATTTCCAGCCCAACAATGCTGAAGGCCTCGCGGCTTTGGCCGAAGCGCAGGTGGGCAAGGGTGATTTCCAGGCGGCAGAAGCGACCTGGCGAACGCTTGAAAACCTGTATCCCCCGCAGGCGCAGGAGGTGGTGAATTACGTGGCCTCCGCGGCGCAAAACGCACTTGAGATTCATCACTATGCCCAGGCGCGCGACGTTGCGGGCTTTTGGCTGACGCTTCGCCCCCGGGTCTGGGATGCCCTCAAGATCCAGGCGAGCGCCAGCCTGGCGCTGGGCGATTTTGCCGCCGCCGCGCAGGCCGATCGCGGCGCGCTGGATGCCATGCCCAGGAATTCCGTCGCAATGATGGAGCTGGTTTGGAACTACGCTGACGCGCTGAGCGCCTCCAAGCGAGGGCAGGCGGCGGTTGAGGATTTCCGGAGTTTCATGACCGGACCACGGCCGGAGACAACCTCGACCATCGAAAGACAAATCCGCATTGAAGACGCGGGACTGGCGCTGATGGCGGGCGACGAAGGGCCGGCAAAAGAATTGGCGGCGGATTCCAGGAGGCCGGGCAGGAACAGGATTTCACCAGAACTCTTGAACCGCCTGGGGTGGTGGTACTACCGCGCGGGAAAATATTCCTATGCGAATGTGATGCTGTACCAACTGGTCATGCTCAGGCCGGGCGATGTCCCCCTGCGCAATGACCTGGCCTGGGTGGAAATGGAGGACAACCAGCTCGACGACGCCACCACCGCCTTTAGCGAGATGCCAGGAACAGGCGAGACACATTTTGAGCAGTGGAACTCGGCGCAGATGGGGCTGGCAATCGCCCTGTGGCGCGCCCGCAAGACTGACGATGCGCTGAAGCAATTTGAGCCCGCCGTAAACGCCGAGCCCCGCTGGATAAGTTCCAATCTGGTGCGCGCGTTCTACTCGCCCGGAGTCGCGCAGAGCGTGGAAGAAATGAAATCCGAGCAGGCAAGGCGCCTGCAAGCACGAAAACGGTAGCGCGAACCGCCCCTCCGGCCAGAGTCCGATTGGGGCGATTGAAGTGGGTCGTGGGTGGTGCAGGCCTTGAATCTTAAGTCTGCGATGCCATCCGATTGGGTCACCCTGGGGAACATGGAAGCAAAACTTCTGGGCAGCACGCAGGTGAGAATTCCCGAGATTGGGTTCGGGACGTGGAATTACTCGGGAGGCATTGAACCGCTTCAAGCCGCAATTGACCGTGGCGCTTGCTTCATCGACACGGCGGAGAGCTACGGGACCGAAGGGGTTGTGGGCGAGGCCATTCGGGGCCGCCGCGACCAGGTTTTTCTGGCCACCAAGGCCGCGCCTCGAAATTTCAGGCGAGCGGACCTGATTGCCGCCTGTGAACGGAGCCTGCGGCTGCTGGGGACCGATCGTATCGATTTATACCAACTCCACTGGCCGAATTATGCTGTTCCGATCGCGGAAACCATGTCGGCTATGGAGGAGCTTGTCGATTCGGGAAAGATCCGGTTTATCGGCGTCAGCAATTTTTTTATCGGCGATCTTCGCAGGGCCCAGGCGGCGCTTAGGAAGCATCGGATTGCAGCAAATCAGGTTCGATACAGCCTGATCGAGCGAACCATCGAGGGCGGATTGTTGAAGTATTGCCAGGACAACGCGATTTCCGTTATTGCCTTCAGTCCTTTCGGCACCCATTTCTCACAATTCAAGGCCGCGGACCCTCAGCGAGAATTGGCGCGCATTGCCGCGAAGGCGGGAAAGACCGAAGCACAGGTG
>JASIKV010000479.1 GCA_030049455.1 Terriglobia bacterium | reverse complement strand
CTGGGAGTTCGCGGAGATTTCTGCCAACCGCTGAATCCAAGGCGCTCGCCAAGATCCTATGCGATATCGCGACGCCGGCGTGGATATTGACGCCGCGAGCAAAGCCAAATCCCGAATCAAGCAGTTGGCTCGAAGCACCTTCAGCGCGCGTGTGCTGAGGGAGGTCGGCGCCTTTGGCGGATTCTTCTCCCTGCAGGGACTGCCGCGCGATGCCGTGCTGGTTTCGAGCGTCGACGGCGTCGGCACGAAACTGAAAATCGCCTTCGCGCTGAATCGCCACAACACTGTCGGCGCAGATTTGGTAAATCACTGCGTGAACGATATCGCTGTGCACGGCGCCGCGCCGCTGTTTTTTCTGGATTATCTGGCCACCGGCAGATTGCTTCCCAAAGTAGTGACGGAGATCGTCAGCGGCCTTGCGACCGCCTGCCGAAAGGTCGGGTGCTCGCTGGTGGGCGGCGAGACCGCGGAAATGCCCGGGTTTTATCCCGCCGGTGAATACGACCTGGCGGGGTGCATTGTGGGCTGGGTGCGTAAAGGCAAGATCATTGATGGCTGCGGCATCCGGTCGGGCGATGTGATTCTGGGCCTGCCTTCGCTTGGTCTGCACACGAATGGCTATTCCCTTGCACGTAAGGTTTTGCTCGAGCAGGAAAAAATACCATTGACCAAGATTCCCGCGGGCTTCAGGCACCCGCTCGGAGAAGTGTTACTAGCTCCCCACCGCTGTTACTGGCAGGCGGTTAAGCCGCTGCTTGATCGCGAATTGCTGAAGGGTTTGGTTCACATTACGGGCGGCGGGATTACCGACAATACGCCGCGAATTCTGCCCGCCGGCTCGCGCGCGGAGGTTCGCCTGGGAAGCTGGCCCGTTCCGCCGATATTTGACCTGATTGCCCGGCGAGGAAACGTCCCGCACGACGACATGCTGCGCACGTTCAACATGGGGCTCGGCATGCTCCTGATCGTTTCACCGCGGAATTTGCCGGATGTCAGTTCCACCCTCAAGAAATGCCATGAGAAATTCTGGGCGATCGGACGCATCATCCCCGGCCGGCCCGGAGTGAAATACTCGTAGCAGACAGGCCTCATCGGGCTGTAGGACTTTGGAGGTTTCAGCTGCTGACTATTCGGCCGGAAATGACTTCAATTTAAGTGCGCAGGCTTCATTGTGGGGTGCAATTTTGCAGGCTGCTTCCAGGTACCTGTGGGCTTCGGTGAGCAAACCCAAATGTTGGTCGGCCACGGCCAATTGAAAATTGCCGGCAAAGCTCTCCGGTGACAGTGCCAGCACTTGCTGGAAACGTCGCCGCGCCTTTTCAAAGTCCCCCCGTTCAAGCCAATAATCGCCAAGGGCTTCCGCGGCGGGCGCGTAATCGGGGTCAAGCTTCAGCAGGGTCGTCCACTCGTTCAGCGCTTCCTGCGGCCTTTTAATTTGGAGGTAGCAATCGCCCAGGTGAAAGCGCGCCAGAGTATTCTTCGGGTCGGATTTCAATATCGACAGCAGTTTGGGAATGGCGGTGGCAGTGCGTCCCTCCGTAAAGTCCAGATAAGCGTTCTGGTAAAGCTCGAATTCCGCGAAGCGGTCCTTGGGGTCGGGCAGCGGTTCATCTCCATTTGCTTCTGTGGTGACGCCCCGGGGCGACGCCGCCAGGTAACCGAGTGACTCAAGCTCCGCAAGGGTTTCGGGGGAGAGCGGAGCGGCTGCGGCATGTTGCGGCGCCTTGTAGCGATTCAGCAAGGCTGCCAATTCGTTCTGAAGTTCTGCGGCCACCGCTGAGTTCCCAGGTAGACGATTCACGTGTTCGCCAGGATCGGCGTCAAGGTCGAACAATTCGGCTTTGGGGGCCTGAATGTATTTGTATTTTCCCAGGCGCAATGCCCGCAGCGGCGCCCAGCCGAAGGCGTCGTGCGCGTAGAGGCTTTCACTATAAACCGCTCGTGGCGCTGCGGGAGCCGCCTGGAGCGCGCCAAGCAGGCTGGCGCCCTCGAATGATGAGGGCAATGGGATGTGCAGAAAGTTCAGGATCGTGGGAGCGACGTCAATCAGGCCTATGGGCAGGGAGGAGGAAACTGGAAACCTGAAGCTGGAAAGAGTTGTTGAATCTCCGCTTTCAAGTTTCGAATCTCCATTTTCACGAAGACGGGGCCAATGCACGATCAGAGGAACATGCAGCGTGCTTTCGTAGATGTAATAGCCGTGGTCCGTCTCGCCGTGGTCGCCCAGGCCTTCACCGTGGTCGCCGAAGACAATGACCAGCGATTTGTCCCACCATCCACCCAGTTTCAGCGCTTGTTGGAAGCGGCCCAACACTTTGTCAACGTATAGGAGCTGCGCATCGTAGCGGGAGATGCCCTGCTTCTGCGCGTCCTCGGGCGGCAGGGTGTATGGAACATGCAAATCGAACAGATGGATGAATACCATGACGGGCTGGTCGCGGTGAGAATCGAGCCACTGAAGTCCGGCGCGAACCACCAGCGCTCCATCCCGCCGCAGGGTAGCCGCCAGGGGATTTCTCACGCCTGTGGGTTGCTCTTCGAACGGGCTGTCGTAAACCTCAAAGCCCTGATCCAATCCGTAGCGTCGATCAAGAAAGTCGCTGCCGATGAATGCGGCGGTCTTGTATCCGCGCGAAAGCAAGACGGAGGCGAGCGTCACAGCCCCGGCGGGAACGCGCTCGCCATTTTCCTCCACGAGATTCTGGAAAGGGTAAGTGGAAGTGAATAGCGATGTATGCGAAGGCAGAGTGAGCGGGATTTGAGCTTCCGCGCAAGTGAACACCGTTCCCCCTTGGGCGAACGAGTCAATGTGAGGCGTGGAGATTTTGGAGTAGCCATATGCGCTCAGGTGGTCGGCGCGTAGTGTGTCAATGGAAATGAGAATGACGGAAGGCTGGGTGGTGGAATCTTCCGCTCCGTTCAAAGTCAGCGAAGCCCCAAGCAGGATGGACATTGAGTAGAAAAGCAGGATTGCGCAATTTCCCCTTCGGGCTGACGGAAGGTGAACGCTGCCATCGAGAATTTGGCGAGAAAAATTGGTGAGCGCGTGACAAATCATATGATTGATCAGCAGTATATCTGATGGCGCAAGATTGAAGGAGGCTGCACGCGCGCGGGATCGAAAGCGTTTCAGGCATGGCTTTCTGCCTGCGGGGCAGCGGTCAAGAGTGGGATCAAGGAAACGCCAGGCAGGGTGAAGCCATCTGGGTTGATCCTGCCTGGCTGAGAGGTAAGGGTGTGCTAGAAGTTAAAGCGCACCTGGAAATCGATTCTGCGATTTGCGGCGTTGCTCGAAAAAAATCCGCCTTGTAACGCGATGGGGCGGCCGAAATAAGGTGAACTCAGAACGCCGACCGGAGAAGCGTCATTGGCATTATTGAACAGGTTGCGCGCGGAGATGCTGAAGGTCAGGTTGTAGCGGCGGCCCGTGGAAGCGCCTCCGCCAAACATTGAGCCGCCGCCCGCCCCTATGCTGCTCAAACCACCGCCGCCCAGGCCGTGGCCGTGGTATCCGCCTCCGCCCCCGCCGCCAACCGATCCGCCGGCTTCTTTGCCGAATCCAATCGTCTTGCTCAGGCGGAGGTTGGCCGTGAACTGGCCGAATCCTTCGCCATAATTGAGCGGAATGTAGGTCTCACCGGGGACGGGAACCGTGTCAAACCTGCCCCATCGGGTGTCCACAACGTTTGCAGGGTTGGACAGGCTTGAGGCAAATGTGGGCCGTTGGTTGAAGATCGTGTCCCCATTCAAATCCTCGCCTGTCGTGATATTGAAAGGCGCGGCGGAGTTTGCAACCATGAACGGGAAGATTTGGAATCCCTTGGGCAAATTCCAACTCCCGCCCAAGAAAAGGCGATTCCGCACGTCGTATGCCGCCCGGCCGTAGTCCTCATCCAGATCGTATTGGTCCATTGGGAAATTGCCGGGGCCGAGGGAATTACTGTTGGCAAAGCTCAACGTGTAGAAGCCGAAGAGGGACACCTTGGACCCACGGACATTAAAATTTGCGATCATCTGGTTCTGATTGTAGAGGCCCGCGGATTCGTACTGGTACAGGTTTGAAAAGCTGCTATTGGGGCGGGCATCGGCCGGATCCGCGGGATCGGGCGCATTGATATTGCGCACGATCAATTGATGCAAGCCGTGAGTATTGAGATAAGTAATCGAGGCGGTCAGCTTCTTGGTCAATTGGCGCTCGAGGCCCAATCCTGATTGCATGGTGTAGGGTGTGCGAAGATTGGGATCCGTCTGATAAATCGTGGGTGAAGCCAGGCTTGCTGCCAGTGTGCTGACGGGCGGAATATTGGGGAAGAATGTGGGTGAGAGAACCGTGTATTGCTCCTGGTTGATGCCGTTGTAGCGTAAAGTATTCAGCACGTAACTTTCGTTGTAGCGGTCGTAGAACATGCCAAAACCGCCGCGAAGCACAGTCTTGGTGGATTTGCCGTTTCCCAGGCCCCACGCAAACCCGATACGCGGAGCGAAGTCGGCGTGGTCGCGGATGTGATCCTGTGTTTCAAAACGTAGACCGCCACTGAGGGTCAGGTTGGGCCGCGCCTTCCAATCGTCTTCCACGTAGGGCTCAACGTCAAAGTACGGTACCGAAACAAACGGATTGCCGGCTGTAAGTGAGAAAAGGCTGGCGCCTCCGCCGTTGGTCTGAATCTGGGCGGGCGTCAAACCCGCATTCAGGCCCTCCTCGGTAATCTGGTAGGCCTGAATGGAGGCAAAAGTGAACGAACCGCTGAAATCCGAGGTGGAGGTGGAGGATTCCGGCTCATCCCGCAGCCGAAACCCGAACTTCAAATAATTTTTCTTCAACGAGACTGAGGTGTAATCCTGGAGTTCATAATTCTCCTCGGTCGTATAATTGGCGCCGCCACCGTATCCGCCGCCGGTGAAGGCGCCGGTGACGGAGACGGAAGGCTGAGAGTTTTCCGGTATCAATTGAGAGGCGTCGCGGTAAAAGCGGAAGCGGAGTTCCGTCACCGCCTTCTCGTTGATGACCTGGGCGTCGCTGAACTGAAAGCTTTGGAACCTCTCGCTCGTGCTGTAGCCCTCGGAGGGGAGAGTGAACTGTCCGACGCCGGGATTCACCTGGCTGTTTTCCCAGAGATGGTAGCGGAAACTGAAGGTATTGTTGTTGCCGAATTGCGTGTCGATTCGCGGACCGATTTCCGTCTGAATCTGGGGCGTGGGCACGGTCTGGACAAACGCTGTGGGATTGAAATTCGAGTCGAGCGTGATGGCGTTCACAATGGCCTCGTCTTCAATGTCGCGGCGCTGCGTGTCGAAGAAGAACGAAGTTTTCTTGTTGAGCGGCCCGCCCACATTTCCGCTGTACAACTCAGAGTGGTAGCCGGGAATTTCCGCGGCATAGGGATTTCGTGTATTGAACGCCTCATCGTTGCCGTCCACAAAGGCCTGCCCGTGGAGTTTATCCGTGCCCGGCTTCGTCAGAATTTCGATTCTTCCGTATCCGAGCGTGTCGTATTGGGCGGAGAAGGGGTTTTGATTGACCCGAATCTCGCGAATGGAAGACTTGGGAGGCAACTGGCCGCCCGTAAATCCGTCGATGTAAATCTGGCCGCCGTTCGGACCCGCGGAAGGTCCGGCCAGGGCTTCAAGTTCGGATTGCAACTCATCGGGGTCGTCGGAGAGCGATTCCAGGTCCTTTCCGGAGATCACCAACTGGCTGGCATTTTCCTCCGGGTTGACGCTGACCTTATTGGTGTTCTCCTCCGTCACGGTGATCTGCTGCTTTTCCACCGCCACCTCAAGCTGGGCGTTGACGGTCTGCGACTGGCCGCGGGCAATCGTGATTCCCGGCTTCACAAAATTCTCGAATCCCTTCAAGGTGACGGTGAGCGTGTAGGAGCCCGGCGCGAGGTTGCGGATGACGTAGTTGCCCTGCGCATCCGTTTGCGCCGTCTTGGCGCCGCCCGGCCCCGTTAACGTGACATTTATCGCCGGCACCGCAGCGCCTGAAGGGTCAAGCACCTGGCCGCGCAAGCTCCCCCCCGCAACTTGGGGATGGGAAGTTTGTGCAAGGATTAAAGCAGGAAGAGTAAGAATTGAAAGCAGTATTCCAAACAGAACAACGAGCACTTTTTGTAGCAAGTCGATTTCTCCTCGAGAGCGATGATTTCGGATATTTGCCGCATTAATTCCCGTAGCGAGAGCTTGCGGGTCGCCCCCGAAGTCCTTGCAAAAATCTCGCCTGACGTGGCTTTCAGAGGAAGCTAAGGTTCCCCACCACCTGAATCGCCTCCGCCGCCGGAACTGAGGTTCCAGCTACCGAGGTTTACATCACCGCCACCCTTGGGTTGAGCGGCGAGAATCGGTTCGACGCCAGTAAGAATATAAAGGGCAGTTACTTCTGAGGGGTTTGCCCCCTCGGAACTGAATATAACAACGGGCTCACCACGAGTAAGATCGGCGAGCTTAAAGGTCGGCATAAACTCGAGCGCCTGATTGAAGTCGCGGCCCATGCCTCCGCCACCGCCTGGGCCTCCGGAGCGCATGCCTGCGCCCATCCCTCCCCCGCCTCCGGGGGGACCGCCCCCACCGCTTCCGGGAGGACCACCGCCACCGGGCCTTGCCAT
Source organism: Terriglobia bacterium (assembly GCA_030049455.1). Classification (GTDB taxonomy): domain Bacteria; phylum Acidobacteriota; class Terriglobia; order UBA7540; family UBA7540; genus Bog-366. The sequence goes on along the minus strand of JASIKV010000479.1, from coordinate 3,804 downwards.
CACGGTCCCCGTACTTAGCCCGGCGATCCTCTGGGCCATAGCTTCAGAGAGTTGGCGCATTTTGCAGTCGGCCCCCGCGTGCACCACGAGCGGTTTGTTGGTGGAAAGATTCTTTACGGTCAGGGTGTTTGAGTCCGTATCAACCGAGATAATCGTTGCGCCGATGTTGTGAAATGTTCCGGAAACAATTTCTTCCGCAGCGTATTGGGTTTTGTCGTCGTTCGCCGCACCCAGGGCGCGCAACTGGTCCCCAATCTTGATTCCCGCAAAGTTGCTGGCTTGGGCATCTTCAAATTTGATGGAGTTGGGTGCGTATCGAACAAAAACGGTTTTTGCAGTCGTCGTCAGAATGACAGGATGCGTCAGGTTTCCCGGAGTCGGCGGACGGTTGGGCACAGCGATGGTGAATTGCTGCTTGTCCGGATCCACTTCTTTCACCACACCTTCGATTCCGCGGGTTTGCCAGTCCCGCACCTCGGCTTCGTGAACGCCGGAAATGTCCGCGCGCGTCATCACCACCACGCGCAAAGCTTGAATGGTCTGCTGATCGTCGCCAAGGTGACCCAGGACCACAGCCCGGTCGCCCACCACGATGTCCCCCACCGTTATAGGAGTGGTCGTTTTCAAGTCCTTCGACCCTCGCAACACCCTTACAGCGTCAGGAAGCGTCACCTGCACATCACCTTTGTCCGTGTGCAGGACCAAGTGGCCGGGCGAAATCGATTTTACGTCACCCACAGCCTTGGCAGCCGGGGCCGAGGATGGATTCTGCATCGCAGCAAGGCTTGATGCCGAGCTGCCTGCCAGCAGAAGACTTGCTATAACTGTTAGAAATACGGAGCTTACGTTTTTCACAGACATCTCCCCTAAATATTTTTAGACGATTTTACAATATGGCGCGTTACTTCTAAACTTAACTTTTTTTACATCCTTGACTGCGGGCCAATGAGAGTCATAAATTCGCTTTGGAATCATTACCTGCACGCGGCGTTACACCTGGGTTGCGCCCAATATCATACGAGGCGACAAGGACACGGGCGAGAGTGTGGAGGGCATGCTGAGGGCCCGCCCGCTGAGGAGGACCTAGGGGCAAAGTAAACGCCGATGGTAACTCTGGCACTTGATTATGATATGAATGACGTTTCGTTGCGGCGGCCATGCGTCGCGACGCATGCCCAGAACTTCAATGGAATAAAAGGAGACTTATGAAAAAAGCAAAATGGGTTTTTACATCGCTTATTCCCGTGCTCGCGTGTGCGTGCTTGTTTGCTCAGCAGCCGACTGCGGGCCCAGGCGGCGCTGGGGCGCGCCCGCGGACTCCACCGGCCTCCGGCCCCATGCTCGACCTGGCAAACAAGCTTGTTGAGGCCATCAACAAACAGGACGCTACAACCCTGCAAAAATTACTGGCGGCCGATGCCGTCTACCTGGACGAAGATGGTCACGCCCCACCGGCTCAGGCCTGGATCAGGAAGCTGGTAACCGCCACGCCTCCGAAACAGATCGCAATCTCATCGACCCACAGCCAGATGTGGGATGACGCCGGATGGGTTTCGTTCAATTACGAGCTGACGGAAACAGTTCAGGACCAGCCCAGGACCGTGAAGGGAACGGCCAGCATCGTGGCGAGGAAGTCGGCAGATGGCGACTGGCAAATCCAACTTGTCCATGGGGCCCTCTATCAGAAAGTTGCCGGGATCACGCAGTAAGCAGCATGCGGGTAGCGCAGAATTGGGGGTATTTTGCCCGACTCTGCGGTATGTAATTTGATCCTCCGCTACCCGCTGTCCGCTGCATCGAATGGGGGCGTGACTCATGAACCGTCGAAATTTTCTCGCCTCAACGGGCGCCGCAGTGGCGTTTGAAAGCCGCAACGCGCGGGCCGGAGCAGATCAAGCTGGGCGCGTGCTGATGAAGCTTGGCTGCCAGAGCGCGCCGACGAATGAGACACACTTGAAATACCTTGCCCGCTACGGCGTGCGGAACATTTGCGGATATCCGGAGATTGCTGATGGCCGGCTCTATGCCACCGCGGACGAGCTCAACCGGATGCGTGACTTGGCGGACAAAAATGGAATTTCCATTGACTGCGTTGCGCCGCCATTTCTGGAATCGTCGCACGTAGATCACACGCCGCATCCCGCGATCGTGCTGGCAGAGAGTCCCGAGCGCGACCGGGACATCGAGGCGATTCAAAATCTCATTCGCAACTGCGCCGCGACGGGCATTCCCTCCATCAAATACAACATGTCGCTGCTGGGCGTGCTGCGCACGGGACGCACGCCGGGGCGCGGTGACGCGACTTACAGCACGTGGCGCCTGGCCGAGGCTCATCCCGATTCGCCGCTCACCCGCGCCGGGCGCGTGGACGCCGACCGCTTCTGGGAGCGCATCACGTATTTCCTCGAGCGCGTGATTCCGGTCGCTAATGAGTACAGGATTCGCATGGCCTGCCATCCCCACGATCCAGGCGTGCCGCCGGAGGGTTATCAGGGCGTCGTGCGCGTGCTGGGCACGGTCGATGGACTGAAAAGATTCGTTTCCATTCAGGAAAGCTCCTTTCACGGCCTGAATTTCTGTCAGGGCACGGTTTCAGAAATGCTCGATGATCCTGGACGTGAGATTTTTGATGTGATCCGCTACTTCGGGACGCACAAGAAAATCTTCAACGTACATTTTCGGAATATTCGCGGCCATCGCAACGATTTTCAGGAGGTCTATCCCGACGAGGGCGACGTGAACTTTGTCAAAGCACTGCGCGTGTACAGGGAAGTCGGTTATCCTTATCTGCTGATGCCCGACCACGTCCCCCAGGCCGCGAGTGATCCGGGCGGATTGCAGTCATTCGCATTCTGCTACGGTTATATTCGCGGGCTGCTTCAGGCTCTGGAACAGGAAAACTCCTAAAGGTCATTCCCGGTATCCCTCATGAATCGACGAAAATTTATTCAAAGCCTTGCTGCGGCGGCAAGCCTGCCCCGTGCTGCGACGGCTAATTCATTCCCCCTCCCGGTGGACTCAAGCCCCTCGCACCGGCGCATTCAACCCTGGTTTCACCAGGCAGGGCTCGGACTCTTTCTTCACTGGGGAATTTCCAGCGTTGCGGGAATCGAATTGAGCTGGGACATGTACGAAGACGCCGGCAAGCCCAATCCCTATTGGCCGCCGGCGAAGTACGACGCGCTGGCCGATCAATTCAATCCGCAGAAGTATGATCCCGATTTGTGGCTCGATGCCGCCGTGCGTTCGGGCTTCAAGTACGCCATCCTGACCACGCGCCATCATGATGGTTACGCGCTATGGCCGAGTGAGTACGGTGACTTCAGTACGCGGCAGCATCTGCAGGGCAGGGATTTGATTCGCCCCTTTGTCGAATCCTGCCGGAAGCACGGGCTGAAAGTCGGCCTTTATTACTCCCCCACCGACTGGCACTACAACCCGCCGGGCTGGCCGCATCGGGCCTTCCCGCACCGCGACGCGGAGATGCGCCACTCGCATCCGCAGAAGCTGGGAATCGCCAAATTCGTTGATATGCCGCTCACCGAAGTTCAGAAATATTTTGACCAGTTTTATGATTACGTCAAAAACCAGGTGGGGGAACTGCTGTCGCGCTACGGCAAGGTCGACTTGCTCTGGTGGGACGGCTACGACTGGCCGGAGGGCATCGACATTCACGGCGAAGAAATGGAGCGCTACGTCCGCAAGCTTCAGCCCGACATTGTGGAGAACGACCGGGATTTCATCTGGGGACCTCACAAGCCCTTTGGGGATTACAACACTGACTATGAAAACAAAAATCCTGCA
>JASIKV010000478.1 GCA_030049455.1 Terriglobia bacterium | reverse complement strand
TTCCACCATCTCGGGCCTGGCGGCGAAACTGAAGATGGCCACTTTGTCATCGGGCTTGAGCAGCGCGAGCGTGTTCAGCGCCCCAACGCGCAATTCCTCCAGCGCCGCCGCGATGCTTGAGCTGTTGTCCACGACCAGCGCCACGGCCAAGGGCAATTCTTCGTGGGAGAAGAAACTGATCTCCTGCTGCTTGCCATCCTCGAATACGCTGAAGTTGCCTTTTTCGAAATTCCCTACGGCGCGGCCGTGCTCATCGTGGATGCCCACTTCCACCTGAACCAGGTCAACGTTTGTCTTAAAGGTGGGAATGCCGGAAGGAGCGGCGGCGGGCTTGCCGCGCTCGGGCGATGCAGTGGTTTGCGCGTCCAGCTTCGACGACAGCGTTAACAGCAACAGCAAAAGGCCTGTAAACTTCGCCGCCTGATTCATCGCCGACCACGAACCCGCCTTCTTTGGGGATGCGGCTTCGCCTCGCAGTGTTGTACGCTCGGCACGCAAGGCACAATCTTGATATATTGTCCCAGCGCGCCGCCAGGTTGTTTCTATAAGTTGGCCGCGCCCTGCTCAAACGCCTTCGGAGGCCATTGCCGATGACCAAATCGTCTCAGGTATCAGGACCCGATCGCCGCCGATTCCTCGGCCAGGGAATCCTCGGTGGCGTTGCCTCGGCCGCCGCCCCCTTTATGGCAAGCGGCAAGACCGCGTCCGGAGCGCCCCACGCCGCGAGCCGCTTCGAATTGAACGAGATCACCCTGCCCGACCTTGCATCCGGCATGAAGTCAGGCAAATTCACCGCTCACTCGCTTGCCCGCAAGTACCTGGACCGCATCCACAAGTTTGACCCATGGGTCCATGCGGTCATTGAGCTGAATCCTGACGCGCTGGCCATCGCCGATCAGATGGACCGCGAGCGCAAGGCGGGCAAGGTGCGCGGTCCCCTGCACGGCATCCCGATGCTCATCAAGGACAATATCGCCACGCGCGACCGGATGCAAACCACCGCGGGTTCGCTGGCGCTGGTGGGCTCCGTGCCGCCCAAGGATTCCTTCCTGGCGAAGCAACTGCGCGACGCCGGTGCGGTGATTCTTGGCAAAACCAATTTGAGCGAGTGGGCGAACATTCGTTCCTCCCACTCCTCGAGCGGCTGGAGCGGGCGCGGCGGCCAGACCCATAACCCTTACGCGCTGGACCGCAATCCCAGCGGTTCCAGTTCGGGCTCCGGCGCCGCCGTGGCCGCCAACTTCTGCGCCGTGGCCATCGGCACGGAAACCAACGGCTCGATTATCTCGCCCTCCAATGCCAACGGTCTGGTCGGAATCAAACCGACGGTGGGATTGGTAAGCCGCGCCGGCATCGTTCCCATCTCCCACAGCCAGGACACCGCGGGGCCCATGGCGCGTACCGTCACCGATGCCGCCATCCTGCTGGGAGCGCTGACCGGCGTTGATCCAGACGATTCCGCCACCTCTGCCAGCCCCAATCCCGCTCTATCCCGGCGAGTCTACGCCGACTACACGCAGTTTCTGGACCCCAAAGGTTTGGCGGGCGCGCGCCTTGGAATCGCCCGAAAGCGCTTCGGCTTCCACGATGGCGTTGACGCCCTGATGGCTCAGGGCCTGGACGCGCTCAAGAACCAGGGCGCTGTCCTGATCGATCCCGCGGATATTACCACCGTGGATCAAATCGGTCCGGCGGAAGGGTTGGTGCTGCAATACGAACTGAAGGCCGACCTGAATGCCTATCTCCAGTGGCTCGGGCCGCAGGCGCCTGTGCATTCGCTCCAGGAAATCATCGACTTCAATGAAAAAAACCGCGACCGCGAGATGCCCTTCTTCGGGCAGGACTTCTTTATCAAAGCGCAGGAGAAGGGCACGCTGGCGGAACAGGAATATCAGGACGCGCTGGCCAAATGCCGGCGCCTGATGCGCGCCGAGGGTATTGACGCGGTGATGGACAAATTTCAGTTGGACGCGATTGTTGCGCCCACAGGCGTCCCCGCGTGGGTCACCGATCTGATCGACGGAGATCACTCCTCGGGAGGCAGTTCCGGCCCCGCAGCCATTGCCGGGTATCCCCACATCACCGTGCCGCTGGGATTTTTTTACGGAATGCCCGTGGGAATTTCCTTCTTCGGCCGCGCCTGGAGCGAGCCGGCGCTGATCAGGATTGCCTATGCGTTCGAGCAGGCGACGAAGCAGCGGCGCTCGCCGAAGTTCCTGCCAGCGGCAACTTAGCGCCGGCATCCCACCCGCTGTGGCGTGGCCCACCATCGCGAGCAAGACGCCCGCGCTTCAAATGCGCTATTGCCAAATTCCATTCAGCAGGGTTGCCAGGCGGACTCCGGCCTTGGCGATCTGTTCGTCGATGGTGGGCGCGACGGCGTCGGCATATTGCTGGCCCAGCTGCTCGTGCAGGTCCAGCATGCGCGTGGAAACATGATGGTCATCCGCGCACGATTTCACTTCCACGGGTTTTTCCACAGGAATTGCCACCGGCAGTTTGGCGTAAACCACCGTATCGGCCAGGTCGTGGCTTTCCCACACCCAATCGTCGATGTTGACGCCCGCCTTCTGCCACGCGGCCTCCTGAGTGCTGAACTTTTGATCGAGTGTGGTGGCCCATTCCCGGGTGGACTCCTGGCCCTTCATTCGCTGGATGATCCCGGAATCCCAAATGGCGTGGAGATTGGGTGAGTAGGATTCAAACTGAGGATTTCTTTCGACCGGCGGGTTGCCGAAGAAATCGACGGGGACGCAATTTCCGCCTTCATCGTTGTTTGTGACGCAATGCAGCGGCTGGTGCAGGTCGCCCACGAAGTGAATGACGAACCGCAGGGCGTCGGCGCGGACGCGCGGGTCCGTGCCGTCGTCGCGAAGCAGTGCGACCTGCTGTTCCAGCGCACTCGTGACGCATCCGGTCGAGGCCGGGCAGGATTCCTCCAGCACGCTGGCGCTGCGGGGGGCGTCGCGCGGAATATCAATGTAATGCCAGGGGCTCGCCTCAGGCCGCACCTTTCGGATGTCGTCCGGCCAGGTGGCGGCGTCCTCGATCAAACTCAAGCCCGCGTTGGGGCAATAGCGCGGAAGAGTGGGATCGATCGGCGAGGCTTGCAAAATTCTGTTGGCCGCCTCCAGTGCATGCGCGTTCATGTGCTTCTCGGCAATCATCGCCACGGCCTGATG
>JASIKV010000477.1 GCA_030049455.1 Terriglobia bacterium | reverse complement strand
TTTTACGATGGTGAGGAAGTGATCGGCGGGGGCTGGATTTCGAAAATCGCGTGAGCTCTGCTGCGGCTCGCCAGTGTCCCGAGTTAGAAGTTCGTTTAAGGACTCAGTCCGCGAAGCGGGGGCCATATCGTAGCCCACGGCTTGCGCTCTGGGCTAATATATTCCGCCCCTCCGGGGCTGAAGGCTCACATCCTCTGAAGGCAAAATATGGAGCGATCTCGCAACCTCGGACATTAACCACTAGCCAATCGCCAGCCTTCCTACTGCTTGTGCAGGCTTTGAAGGAGAGACTTCAAGTCGCCGCTGGCGCTGGCCACGGTGTTCAGCGGGCCGACGAGCTTGAGGAAGACGAGTCCCTGGGGCGCCTCGACAATCGCGCCCTCCATGCGGAAATTGGATTTCTTGGCTTCCGGCTGACCCATCATGGGGCCCCCGCCCAAATAGGTTCCCGACTCGCTGATGGTTGAAACGGTGAGTCCGGCAATATTCAGCTTCTCCATTTTAGGTTGCGATTGTCCGCTGGGCGCGGAGAATTGTTCGGACCAGCGCTTGAGGTTGGCCTCCACCGTTCCGCCCTGTCCCGGGCCAAAGAAATAGACCGCGCACTCCGCATCCTCCGGATCGCCCGCGATGGCGTGGATGCGATAGGTGGCGATGCGCATCTGGCGCGGCGCTTCGGTTTCCCATCCGGCGGGGATTGTCCAGCTAACGCCGGCGGCCTGATTGGGCGGGCCGGCCGTTTGCGCCGCAGGGCCGGGCGCGGACGGCAGCATGGGCTGTTCAGCGGGCTTTGTGGGCGCAGTGGCGGCGGTTTCTCCCTGCTTGCAGGCTGTGAAGCCCGTCAGAAGAAGCGCCAGCGCGAGGGGACAGAGGAGTGAATGATGCCGGTTCATGGCTTTATTATGGCCGCCCCAACGGCGCGGGTCGAGCGTTTCGAGAGAGGACGATGATATTGCAAATGGGTGGGGTCCGCCGCCCGCAATCAGATGAACAATTGCTCGTCCTGAGTCGCCTCGCTCACGTTGGTGACGCGGCGGCGGGAGAAGAGGAACTCAAGACCTGAGCGCACGCCCTTTACCACCGCGGAAACTTCCTGAATGGGAGCCAGCACGCCCTTCTGCACTGCGTCGGCCGTGGTCTCCACCCGGGCCACCAAATCCGTGACGACGCGGTCAACGTGCACGATCTGCGAGCGGCTTTTTTCCAGCAACTCGGCGGCAACCTCGTCGGCGTTGGACGTCCGGTTGCGAAGAATCCGGCTGATCTCCGCGAGATTGGCGGTGATGGTGCGCAAAGGTTCGCGCGAATTGTTGACAATCTCCAGCGCTGATTGCGCCAGCGGATCGACGCGCTGCTTTATGTCAGCGCGCAAACCTTCGATTTGCCCGGGAACTTTGCGCAGGGCCAGAAATATTCCCAGCATGGCGCCACTCTGCATCAATACTGCAAGGGCAACGAGAATCAGCGCAATGGTCAGTCCTGTACTTTGCTCCATGGTCCGCTCACAAGTGGCCGAGCCAACTCCCGCGAGTTACTTGGCCTTGGCTTTTTCATCCTGATACGATTGCACACCGGCTTCCAGCGCTGCGGAAAGCATCTCCTTCTGTTTGGTCACAATGTCCCGGCCTTTTTCCACGGCCTGCTCTGCCTGCCGGCGGATTTCTTCGCTCTTGGAAACCACAAAATCCCTGCCCTCTCCCGCCTTCTGGGCAATCAAGTCGCGCGTCTCCTTGCCGGAGCGCGGGGCAAAAAGCAGCGCCAGCACCGCGCCGATTCCCAGACCTGCCAGAAAGAAACCTACCCTCGATCCACCATCATCCATTTCGTCGTGCATGGCCAGCCTCCTTCAAACTACCGTGAAAAAGTCTCGCGTGCGGCCTGCTTGCCCGATTCCAATACATCCGCCAGCCGCGCCTTTTGCTTATTCACCAGATCCTTGCCCTCATCGATCAATCCTTCAGCATGTTTGCGGAGTTCGCGTCCCCTGGAGGCAACATAGTCCCGGCCTTCCTGGGTCTTTTCCACAATCCTTCGCCGCGTTTCCTCCCCGGATTCGGGTGCAAACAGGAGGGCGATTGCCGCCCCGATTCCCGCTCCAGCGATAAAGTAAGCCGCCTTGGTTGCGACGCTGCAATTTGCCATGGCTACCTCCCTTTCGAGCCTCTAACATATTACAGGGAGCGGGGCTGTGCAAGCTAATATTCTAATTTTTCTGGTAATTATATATTCGACCGGCTGGACGGATTATTTTTTAACTCCCTTGTCGCCAAGATAGTCAAACACCAACTTAGCTTGCGATCGCTTTACAACCTGTGCCAACTCTTCCAGCGAGACACCCCGTAGTTTGCCGACGCTGCCGAATTGGTTAAGTAACTTTCGGGCACTTTTTTCACCCACGCCGGGAATCTGGAGCAGTTCTGTCGTCACCTCCCGCCGGGCTCGCCGGGCGCGATGAAAAGTAACGGCAAAGCGGTGCGCCTCATCGCGGATCTGCTGGATCAGGTGCAAGGCGGGGGAATGGTGGTCGAGGACAACGGGTTCCTTTTCGTTACCGAGCACGTACAGGATTTCTTCGCGCTTGGCGATGCTGGCCATCGACTGATTGATGATCCCCAGGTCTTCCAGCGCGGCTGCGGCAGAGTGAAGTTGGCCCACTCCGCCGTCAATCAGGATGACGTCGGGCATGGGCCTCTTCTCATCCTGCAAGCGCCGATACCGGCGGCCCACCACTTCCCTCATGCTGGCGAAATCGTCGTTTTGCGGAACCGTCTTGATGATGAATTTCCGGTAGTCGGACTTCTTCATTTTCCCCGCTTCCCAGACGACCATGGAGGCGACGATGTCGGTCCCCTGGGTGTGCGAAATGTCAAATGCCTCGATGCGGTTGGGCGGCTTCGGAAGGTCCAGCGCCTCGCTGAGGTTCTCCAGCACCTCGCGCGTGTGGGGCTTCATGATGCGGAACCGCCGCTCAAAGGAATGGCGGGCGTTGCGAGCCACCAGTTCCAGCAGCGCGCGCTTGCGCCCCGCCTGCGGAGTAAGAATGTGCACGGGGCGTCCGCGCTTTTTGGAGAGAACCTCCTCCAGCGTTTCACGGTCGTCGAAATCCGCGGGGGCATGGATTTCACCGGGAAGATATTGCTGGTCAAGGTAAAGCTGACTCAAGAGCGAGGAGAAGAACTCGCGCGGGTTGAAATCCTCCAAGTCTTCCCAGAAAAATTCCCGGCGGTCGAGCACGCGCCCGCCGCGCAAATGGAAAAGGTTGACGGCCACCAGCGGGCCCTCCTGGTGGAAGCCCAGAATGTCCGCCTCTTCGCCGGAATTCGCGGCCATTTTCTGCCGTTCGCGCAATTCCTCCACGGTGCGAATCTGGTCGCGATAGCGGGCGGCATCTTCGAAGGCGAGCAGATTGGATGCCTCCGCCATGCGGCCGTGCAGGCTGCGTACCAGGTCGCTCTCCCGGCCCTCGAGCAGCATGCGGGCGTCGCGTGCCGCTTCCGCGTAGCGCTCCGGCGTGGTCAGGTCCTTCGCACATGGTCCCAGACACCGCTTGATGTAGAACTGCAGGCAGGGGCGTGGATGCTCGCGTTCAAGATCCACGTGGCACGAGGGCACGCGAAAGTGCCGATGAATGAAATCCACGATGCGGTAGGCGAGGTTCGCCGGAAAGTATGGACCGTAGTAAATCGACCCGTCTTTCTTTACGCGGCGCGTCACATAAACGCGCGGGAAGCGCTCGCAGGCGGTGAATTTGATGTAGGGGTACGACTTGTCATCGCGCAGCAGAATGTTGTAATGCGGCTTGTATTGCTTGATCAGGTTGTTCTCGAGCGCCAGCGCCTCGTGCTCGTTGTCCACGAGGATGGTTTCAAGGTCGTGCGCGGCGTCCAGCATCAAATCGCGCTTCTCATCCAGGGGCCGCCCTTCCTGGAAATACGACCGCACGCGTGAGCGCAGCGATTTTGCCTTGCCGACGTAAATGGGCCTGCCGCTTTCGTCCTTGAAAACGTAGACGCCCGGCTGCACGGGCAGAGCTTCAGCTTTGGCGCGCAGGTTGTCGTTCATCGATTCCTCAGCAATTCATTATCCCGCCGGATTAAGCGTTGTAAAAGGGGTGGAAATGATCTGGCTATCGATTGACATGTTCACCCCGCGCGATGGAGAATTAAGAGGATGCCGAGGTTCCTCAAAGCC
>JASIKV010000476.1 GCA_030049455.1 Terriglobia bacterium | reverse complement strand
ATATTCACGTTCCAGCCACCCAGCCCTCCGCCACCGCCGCCGCAGACTCCGCAGGCGACGCCCGGCACGCCCGAGGCTCCATTCCTGCCCTGGGGCCAGGTGCAGGAATCTCAGCTTGTGCAAAGCTCGCAGCTCGCCTTGGCTTTGCAGCAGCAATTGGCGCAGATCAATGGCGTGGAAGTGGATCCGCCCGCCACGGCACCGGTTCGCGGTCTGCGCAACGTCAACGCGCCCGCCGTGGCCATCGAATTAGGCCGCCTGGCCCCCGATGAAGACTCCAAAGCGCTGACGAACGCCGCATTTCAGCAGCAAGTGGCCGGCGCGGTGGTGCAAGCCCTGGCGATTGTGAACAAGGGGGCGGCCAATCCATGACCGGGCGCGCCAAACTCCTTCTGGTCGTTTTGCTTATCGGGCTGGCGGCGGGAGGAATCTATTTGCGTTCGCTCTTCAAGCGCGTCTATGTGGAGGCCCCGCCCCGCGCGGAAGACGCGGCTCGCGCTCAACTGAAGCAAATCGCCCTCCAGGCCAACAACGGCACGACACAGTTGGCCACCCTCTTCTTCCCCGCCATCGATGAGGGCAAGATCATGCCAGAGACTCGATCCGTAACCTGGGCGAAATCCGATGCTGACCGCGTCCGGCAAATTGTCCTGGCGCTGGCGGAGGGCTCGCACCAGGGGTATGGCCGGGTTCTACCCGCCTCCACGTCTCTGCGCGCAGTCTTTATTGGTTCCGACGGCACGGCATTCCTTGACTTGTCTTCCGATATGCTGAGCGACTTCGAGCCCGGTATTCAGAGTGAAACGCTGGCCATTTATTCCATCGTGAACTCCATTACGATCAACATTCCCGCAGTGAAGCGCGTGCAATTCCTCATCCAGGGGCAGCAGGTGGAAACACTGGACGGACACGCGGATTTAACCGCCGCATTTTTGCCCGATCCGGGGAAGGTGAAGTCGAATCAATGAAAGGAGCCATGAGCCGTCAGCCATCAGTTTTCAGTGCTCGAATTGGTCTTACGGATGACTGAGAACTGAAGACTGATTACTCAAGAGAAAGGATCCATGCCCACACCTCGACCCTTAAGTGGTCTGCTCTACTCGGGCGGCAAGCTCATCCGTCCCGACCATCGCGGTGCAACGGAATTACGCCCGCTCGAGATTGTGCCCAACTTTATCTCCAGCGCGGAGGGATCCGCGTTGATTCGTCTGGGCGAAACCCAGGTGATCTGCACCGCATCGGTGGAAGACGGGGTGCCTCCATTCCAAAAAGGCAGCGGAAATGGCTGGCTGACCAGCGAATACTCCATGATTCCGCGCGCCACCAGCACGCGCACGCCGCGGGAATCGACCCGCGGACGTCAGTCCGGACGCACGATGGAGATTCAGCGCCTCATCGGCCGTTCGTTGCGGGCGGTGATCGACCTGCAGGCACTGGGCGAACGAACCGTGTGGCTGGATTGTGATGTCATCCGCGCGGATGGCGGGACGCGAACGGCATCGGTGACCGGCTCAATGGTCGCCCTGGGACTGGCCGTGCGGAAGCTGCAAGCGCAGCGCGTGTTGAAGGCGGTTCCGCTGAAGGACTACCTCGCCGCCATCAGCGTGGGCATCGTTGGAGATGAGAAGTTGCTGGACCTTAGCTATGCGGAGGATTCAAGCGCAGAAGTGGACATGAACATCGTCATGACCGGCGCGGGGAGGCTGGTGGAGGCACAAGCGACCGCGGAGGGACGCACCTTCAGCACCGATGACTTGAACGCTTTGATTGACCTTGCCCGGCCCGCCATCCAACGCATCATCGAAGTTCAGAAGTCGATATTGGAGTTCCAGTTGGGAAGCAAGTGAACAGCGATTTGAAACCTTTCACCTCCAAGACCTCAATCGTTCCTCGCGAATTGCCTCTGTATCTGGCTTCTTCCAACCCTGGAAAGCTGCGGGAATTCGCCGCCGCTGCCGCTCTACGCGGTGTGACCGTTGAGTTGTTCCCCGGAATCTCCGAAATACCCGTCTGCGTCGAGGACGGATTGACCTTCGAAGCAAATGCCCGCAAGAAGGCCGAGTACTACGGCGCGCTGAATCCTGGGTGGGTCTTCACCGATGACTCCGGCATCTGCGTTGACCTCCTCAACGGGGCGCCCGGAATTCTTTCCGCGCGCTTCGCAGGCCCCGATGCCAACGATGAGCAAAACAACCGCCGCTTGCTCATGGAAATCCACGAAGCTGAGGAGCGAAACTCCCAGGTCGCAACTCGAGACTCGTCTAGGGGTGACCGCTCTGCCCACTATGTATGCGTGATCGCTCTCGCCAAGGCGGGCCGTGTGGTCACCACGGTAGAAGGCCGCGCCGACGGACTTATCATCGACGAAGCGCACGGCGCCGGCGGCTTTGGGTATGATCCCTATTTCTACTTTCCACCTCTGGGCAAGACGTTCGCGGAAATGCAAACGGAGGAGAAGTTCGTGGTCTCGCACCGCGGCGAGGCGTTCCGCAAGCTGCTCGATTACCTCTGCTCACCCCAACAGTAATCAATCGCCCCATGGCTGCGAATGTGATAGGTTTAGCCGCTCCGGCGCCAAATCGCTTCGCGAACAGGCCCGCCGGAATGCCCAACTTCATCACCGGAGGTCTTCCATGCGCACCAAAAAGTCTGCTCGACGTTCATTCCTGAAAGGAACATTCGCGGGCGCCGCCGTAGTGGGAGCAGCAGCCTTGCCGTCCCCCGCCGGCGCCGCTCCAGCCGTCCCACAGGCCGAGAAGAAGATCATCACCCTGCCTGGAGCGCCCCACAATCCCTCGCCTCTGTTGAGCCCCGCAACTCAACTGGGCAACCTGCTGTTTCTCTCGGGCTCCGGGGCGATGGATCCCGCGACGCACAAGCCGGTTCCCGGTCCCATCGGCAATCAAGTGAAGCAATGCCTCGACAACCTGAAAGCGGTGCTCGAGGCGGCCGGCTCTTCGGTCGAAAAAGTCCTGAAGTGCAACGTTTACCTGACCGACATCGCGGATTTCCAGGCGATGAACCAGGCGTATCACAGCTTCTTCTC
>JASIKV010000475.1 GCA_030049455.1 Terriglobia bacterium | reverse complement strand
TTTCTCATGATTGTATCTGCGATTCTGCTGGGAAGCATTTCTGTGGGGGTTGAGCAGATTATTCTGGTGAACCTGGGGCTTGCGGCGATTTCCTTCTTTGGCCTGCTGATCGCCATTTTCATCGGCATCGGACTGGTATCAAAGGAAATCGAGCGCCGGACAATTTATAACATCCTCTCAAAACCTGTAACTCGCGCCGAGTTCATTCTCGGGAAATACGCCGGGCTGGTGCTGACGCTGCTGGTGAACACGGCCATCATGACCGCGGGCTTCTACGCAGCGCTGGCATTCCAGGAGCGCGGCCTGGCCCTGCACGATTTGCCGCTTCTGGTGGCCGTGTACTTCATCCTGCTGCAATTGGCGATGGTCGTGGGAATCGCGATTTTCTTCTCCTGCATCTCAACGTCGCTGCTCTCCGCCGTGTTCACCTTCTGCCTTTTTGTGATCGGCAATTTCTCAGGCGATATCCGCGGATTCGGCCAGGAGAGCGGCAGCCCGGTCCTGCAGAAGCTGACCGCGGTGATTTACTACCTTTTGCCCAATTTCAGAGACTTCAATGTGATTGACCAGGTCGCGCACGGAGCCAGGATTCCGGCATTGCTGATTACGGCCAACACCTGCTACGCGCTGCTCTACATCGCGGTCCTGCTTTCTGCGGCGATTCTGATTTTTGAGGAGCGGGAATTCCGATGATTGCCGAAGACAGTCGCCGCGGCCTGCGAAGAACCAAGGTGCTATGCGTTCTGTTGATGGCGGGCGGCCTGCTGAGCATTTTCCCGCTCCAGGAAGGCATTGACCGGCAGCTCGGCGCGTCAAGCGGCTCGGGAAATGAATTGGTGTTCATTCCCTCGGAAGCGCGGTTCGCCCGGCTCAGCGGTGGATATTCCGGGCTGCTGGCCACAATCTATTGGACGCGCACCGTCCAGTATTTCGGCCGGCTGCGGCTGGCGCACGCGCAGCATTTTCCGCTTCTCGGACCTTTGTTGGACATCACCACCAGCCTGGATCCGCATTTGCTGATCGCCTACCGCTTCGGCTCGCTGTTTCTGGCGGCAAAGCCGCCCGAGGGCGCGGGAGACCCGCGGCGCGCTGCATACCTGCTGGAACGCGGAATCGCCGCCAACCCCGAATATTGGCGTTTGTGGGAGGATTTGGGTTTTATCTACTACTGGGACCTCAGAGACTACGCGCACGCCGCGCGGATCTTTCAGGTGGGGAGTGAGCGGCCCGGCGCTTTGCCCTGGATGCGCACGCTGGCCGCGTCGGTAGCGGCAAAAGGCGGTGACTTTCAGACTTCGCGCATTCTCTGGACCGAAATCTCGCGAACGGCTGGGAACGATTCCATCCGCCTGAGCGCGGAAATGCATCTCGCTGCGCTGGATACTCAGGAGACGCTGCGCGAGCTCGATAGTCTGCTCGCGGCCTACCGGCAGAAGCAGGGGCGCGACGCGCGCTCTTTTGAAGAACTTGTGGCGGCAGGCTACCTGCGCGGGCTTCCTCGCGATCTCTCGGGTGAGCCGTTTGTGATTACTCCTGACGGCCGCGCCGCGACCGGGCCGAATTCGCGAATTCAAATGAACCTGGTGCAATGAACCGCCAGACCCTTTTACAAGGACACTCGTGGAAGTAATCCGATTCGTTTTCTGGGAAGCCGTGAAAGTTCTCGGGCTGGCCTTGCTGGGTCTGATCGCGTGCAAATCTGTCGCCGCGCTTTCAACTCCCAGCGCCTGGGTCAAGCGGGGGCTGTACGCCTTAATCCTGGCGATTGCGATGGTGGGGGCCTGGTTTGCGGGGAATGACGTGGCCGCCGAAGTCTACCGCTGGAGCGCTGTGAGCAGCATTTCCCACGGCGACTTGAAGAAAGCCTACGTGAATTCGCTTCGGGCCGTCTTCCTGCGTCCGAACAACCTGAACAATTGGCAGGTGCTGATGCGCTCAAAAATGCATCTGGAACAGCTTCAGTCCGCGCTGGATGATGAACCGGCCATCCGTGCATTGAGCGGCGGAAACCTGGATGAGGTGGACGAGTACCAATTCGCGCTGTGCTGGTTCTTTTCGGGGCGCTACGACCAGACTGTGGAAATCACGCGGCGTTTGATTCATCAGAACCCATCCTACGCAGCGCCGGCGGTTCTGCAGGGTTTGGCTTACACGGCCCAGAAGAAGTACCCCCAGGCGGAGCAAGCCTTGCTTGCCGTCCTCCAGTTGTTTCCCAACAATGAAACCGCCGTTGAGGGTCTTGCCCGGGCCTATTATCTGGATGGCAACCGCCGCCGCGCACGCGCGGTGCTGGATGAAACTTCCAGGTTTGCGTTCCCTCCCAACGCTCGCGAAAGGTTTGAGGCACTAAAGGGGATTTATGACCAATAGCGCTCGCCTCAACCTTCGCCTGCGGCTGGAGGATGCGGTCGCGCTCCTCTTCTTCCTGCTCAATCTGCTTTTGCGGATTGTCTTCCGGGGACTGGAAGGGGGAAACTTCAGCCCCGCCGATGTTTTAATCATCATTCCCGCCGTCACACTGCTGATCGCCAAGGAACTGGTACATTACTTCTTCGGCGGCAAACCCGCTCCGGCAGCGGGTGCTGAGGGGCCACTGGACTTTCTGCGTCCCTTCTGGGTCATCGTCCGTGACTGGTTCCCGTTCCTCGTAATCCTGCTGATGTACTATTCGCTTTGGGGAGACGCCACTCTGCTGATGGTCACTCGCGACCGCGATCCGGTATTGATCGCGCTTGACCAGCGGCTTTTTGGCTTTCAGGCCAGCATCGTTTTGCAGCGATTCATCACACCAGGATTGACGTCATGGATGGCCTTTGCCTATTTCTTCCACA
>JASIKV010000474.1 GCA_030049455.1 Terriglobia bacterium | reverse complement strand
TGGCCGGCCACTGGCTGCGCTCCGCGAAATTCAGCCCCACGCAGAAAGCGCAGGGCCTGGCAGCGGCAGGATTGGTGAGCCTGTTCGTCGCCTGGCTATGGAGCTTCAACTTTCCCATCATCAAGAATGTCTGGACGAGCACATTTGTGGTTTGCGCGGGCGGGTGGAGCCTGCTGCTTCTCGCGCTCTTCTATTGGATCATCGATGTGAAAGGCTGGCAGCGCTGGTCGTTCTTCTTCAAGGTGATCGGCATGAACGCCATCACGATTTATCTGGTGGATCGATTCTTCAATTTCGGCCTCATCACCAACGTGTTCATCCACGGTCTGCTGCCGCTCTTTGGCGCGCTCCAACCGCTCGTATGGAGTTGCAGCGTGGTCTTCACCATGTGGCTGTTCCTGTACTTCCTCTACCGGCAGAAAATCTTTTTGCGAGTGTGAAGCTGTGCGCCTTCGCTTTACTGCGGTGCGCCTTTCGGCTCCGAGGCACGAAGGCCATAACATGAAGTAGGGCCCCACCCATCCGCGGCTAAGAACGGGGGCCTCAGGCCACGGCCTCGGCTTCGATTTCGACCAGCATTTCGGGATCGACCAGGCGGGCGACGCCGATCATGCTGGTGGCGGGATGGACCTGTCCGAAAAATTCCACGTGAGCGCGCGCGACTTCCTCCCAGCGGTCGATTTGGGTCACATAAATTCGCGTGCGCACGACGTGTTCCAGGCCCAGGCCGAGCCGCTGGAGGGCGCTTTCGATGTTGCGAATCGTTTGCACGGTCTGCGCGTACATGTCGCCGGGGGCGGTGATTTTTCCGCCCGGCCCCGTGCCGGTGGTTCCGGAGACGTGCACGATGTCACCCACCTGAACGGCGCGCGCGTACCCCACTTTCGGCTCCCAGGGTGTTCCGGAAAAAATCTTGTTGCGTTTGATTTTCATTGCCGCCCCCAAATTCAGCCTCACGCCGGCGGGCAAACCAGGGCCGAACGTGGAATCCTGCTAAGATTTTTCAAAATATTGGCGATGGGCGCGTGCGGAAAGGGCCAATCGGCGCCGTCGGCGTCCCTGCGCCTCGCGGTAGCGTCGCTTTTCCTCCACCGTACGGGGAATGAGAGGCGGAATCTCCCGCGGCTTTCCGGCAGGGTCAAGCGCCACGTAGGTGACAAAAGCTGAACTGGTCTGCTGCCGCTTTCCCGTCAGGTAATCTTCACGGTAAACTTTCACCTCCACCTCAAGGGAAGTGCGAAAGGCGCGCGTGATGAGCGCGTGGAGCACCACCAATTCGCCCACGCGGATGGGATAGAGGAAGTCAAGGTGATCAACCGCCACAGTCACTACCGGCGAGCGCGCATGCCGAAACGCCGCGATGCCGCCGGCAATGTCGATCAGGTGCATCACCCTGCCGCCCAGGATGTTGCCCAGCGGGTTGGCGTCATTGGGCAGAACGATTTCCACCATTTCCGTGGCGGATTCCGCAACCGCTCTGCCCGCGAGTTTTGATTTTATCGTCAAGTCCTTGGCCCAATAAAATGAAGTGGCGGCCTCCGGCCGCCGTTGCAACGCCTTGCCACCGCGATTCGATTGCCTTGCCCGATTCGCCCGCATATACTAAGCGAGCCCGTAGGGTGTTGCAACCGGAATCCCCAATCCACCCGCCCTCCGGGCACGGACGGGCGAAATGGCTGCAGGAGTCGAGAGAACCCGGCGCGAATTTCTTGAGGAGACCGTGCGCGCCCAACCGGACAACACTTTTGCCCGCTACGGTCTGGCGATGGAATTGGCGCCGAGTGAACCCTCGACCGCCTGGGACCATTTCGAATACCTGCTGAAGCATCATCCCGACTATCAAGCCACGTACTATCAGGCTGGCATGTTCCTGTCGAAGCAGGGACGGCTGGAGGAAGCGCGCAAGGTGCTGGCCGAGGGAATTGAAGTCACGGGCCGCCAAGGCAATCAGCACGCCCAGTCAGAACTCCGGGCTGCGCTGGACGACCTCAATGACTGACCGTCGAGCATCCCCGGCGGTTCCCTCACCCGAACCCGCCGTGGCCCCACCCAAGTCCATGTCCACGAATTCCGCCATTGGCCCAGGAAATGAATACGGCCGGGAAAAGCAGACCGTGGCCCTCACCTCCATGGGCGCGGCCGTGCTGTTGACCGCATTGAAGCTGACGGTAGGAGTTTACACGGGCAGCCTGGGAATTCTTTCCGAGGCCCTCCACTCCGTCCTGGACCTGGTGGCGGCCGCGATCACTTACCTTTCGGTTCGTGTCTCCGACAAGCCGGCCGATCTCGACCACCCTTTCGGACACGGCAAAGTGGAACATCTGTCGGCCTTTATTGAGACGGGCCTGCTGATCGTGACGTGCGGATGGATCGTCTGGGAAGCGGTCCGGCGGCTCTTTTTCCACGCCGTGCACGTGGAGCCCGGCCTGTGGGCCTTCGGAGTGATGTTCATCTCAGTCACCCTTGATACATTTCGTTCCCGAGCGCTCTTCCGCGTGGCACGCAAGTACAACAGTCAGGCGCTGGAGGCCGACGCACTGCATTTTTCCACCGACGTCTACAGCTCGACCGTGGTCATACTGGGATTGATCCTGGTTTACGTTTCCCAGCAGCGCAAGCTGCCATGGCTGGAAGCCGCTGACCCGATCGCGGCGCTGGTGGTGGCGGCAATCGTGGTGTACATCACCCTTCGCCTGGGCAAGAGAACCCTGGACGCCCTGGTGGACGCCGCGCCCTCCGGAACCAGCGAGTTGATCGCGGAAACCGTCGCGCGCGTTCCAGGCGTGCTCAGCCTGGACCGCATTCGAACGCGGGAGAGCGGCAGCCGGCTGTTTGTGGACTTGCGCCTTACGCTGGCGGACAACATTCCGCTGGAACACGCCGAATCCGTCTCCCACGTGGTGGAAGAGCAAGTCCACCGGCTGTTTCCCACCGCCGACGTAGTCATCCACAGCACTCCACGCGAGCCCTCATCCCACGACCTGGTGGCAAAGGTTCGCGCGGTGGCTCACCGCGGGAACTTTCTGGTGCATGAGGTAACTGCCTATGAGGTAAATGGGCTTGTAAACGTCCACCTTGACCTGGAAGTCGACCCACAGTTGAGCCTGGCGGAGGCTCACGACCTGTCGAACAAGCTGGAAGATGAAATCAAGGCCAGCATCCCGGAAGTGAATGAGGTCAATGTGCACCTGGAGCCTCTCCTGGCAAAGGTGGAAACGGGGAATGAGGCGAGGCTGGACATTTCAGCGATGGAGCACAAGCTTGAGGAACTGGCGCGAGAGACCGCCGGCGTGCTGGATTGCCACTCCGCTGAGGCGCATCAGGTAGGGGGAAACGTGCTCGTCCGCCTGCACTGTACACTGCCCGCAGACCTTCCCATCGCCCGCGTGCACGACACTACAGAGACGCTGGAATTCAAAATCCGTCAGGCTTTCCCCCAGATTTCCAAGATCACCATTCATGCCGAGCCGCTGGGGCGGGCGTGAAGCCATTGTAGCGGCGCTCTATGAGCGCCGCCGGCGGTCCCGCCCAGGCGGGGCCGCCGCTACAACCGGGCGAGGCGTCACCCCGCCCTCGTGTTACCACGAGGGCGGGCGATTGGACATTCGAAATGCAATCGGAGACTATTGCTTGGGCTTGGGCGCAGGGGCAGCCGGCGGGGTTGCGGGTTTTTCAGGGGCAACTCCGGCCACAGGATTGACGGCATCGTACCGCTTGATGATCTCCGCCGTTATCTCGATGTCTTTGGAGTAATAGTAAACGGGAATCTGAGCGTCATCCAACACCAGACTGAAGCCGTTTTGCTGGGCGTAGGCGTCGATCACCTGCAACATCTTGTGACCGATCCTGTCAATGGCTTC
>JASIKV010000060.1 GCA_030049455.1 Terriglobia bacterium | reverse complement strand
GAAACCAGAAGTTCGGAGCCGGTCGCCAGAGGCAAAAAGTAGACAGAGCAACCACCCCCGAATTTCGGGCGCGCGGGCAGGCCTGAGAGTCACCCATCCGCAATTTCTGCCATCGCCGTGAAACATTTACACTCGAAATCCGGGCCGCTTCCGTTCATTGGGTTCAAGGTGTTGACGCGCGGGAGGTTAGGAATCTTATATTGTGGCAAGCGAAATGCACGCCAAATCAAATTCAGAGAAATCGATGCGGCAAGTCCGTGCTTGAGTTCACGAGGAACCAGTTTTCATGTGGCGGGATAAGAAAACAACAATGGCGGCCCCGGTGCAATATGTGCCGGCGGTTCCGCCGCTAGTAAACCCCCTAGAGGATAAACCCATGTTGGACACATCCAAATCAACTTTGTCATCTTCAATGGTTTCAATGGACTCCGGCCGCACGCTGCTGGGCCGCTCGCTGGTTTTCAAGGGAGAACTGTCCGGCAGCGAGGATCTGATGATCGCCGGGAACTTCGAAGGCTCAGTCAATGTGCCTGGCCATTGCGTAACCGTCGGGCCGGAAGGAAAGGTAAAGGCCGATATTCAGGCGACCCGTGTGGTTATCCACGGCTCCGTGCACGGCAATATCTCCGTGCGGGAGCGGCTGGAGATCCACAAGTCAGGCCACGTGGTGGGTGACTTGCTTGCCCCGGGAATCTCCATCGAGGATGGTGCGTATTTCAAGGGCAAGATTGAGATTATCCGGGAAAACGAACAGGAATCCGCGAAGATTTATACGCCCCTGCACGCGGCGGAAACCACGGCGTAATGGCAGGTTTGTGAAAGATGAAAGTCTTTGGGGGCGGATTCTGCCCTTATGCCGGTTCCGGAGCGGCCGGCGATGGCGAGCCCAGCATCACGCCGACTTCCACCCCGCGGTTCACGTTCAGGATTTTCGCGGCTGATCCTCGGTTGGTGCAGATTTCGAGATAGCCGGTGCTGCCTACGATGGCAAACAGCTCCGAAGGCTTGCCCATGGAGTACGCCAGGTTTAGTTTAGTGATTTCCTGCTGGTTGATGATGAATTTGAAGGGCGGCGGGGTTTCGGCAAAAAGCTGGGGAAGGTCTTCCGGCTGAAGATTGGTGATGATGTTCCCGAACTTGTCGATCTTCAGCACGACGCCCTTAATCAGATTGTCAGCCACCTTCTTGGGGCGCGGCGAAGTGAATTTGGTAAAGTCGCTTATGGAGTCGCCGAACTTATCGACCTCCACCCACTTGCTCAGCCAGGCGGCGACGGGCGCAAAAACGTCGCGGCCCTGGAATGTGGCGCTGACGGGATTGAGAAAGTAATGGTCGGAGGTGATGTGACGGACATCCACGTTCTCCTCGCGCTCGTAGATCAGCGAGAGGACGCCGTTATCGGGCGCCACAAATTTGTAATTCATGCTGCGCACCAGCAGCGGACGGCGCGAGGTTCCAACGCCCGGATCCACCACCACCATGTGAATCGTGTCGGAGGGAAAGAACCGGTAGCTTTGCGACAGCGTGAAGGCGGCGTCAAAAATGTCGTAGGAAGCAACCTTGTGGCAGATGTCTACGATTTCGACGTCGGGATTGATGCCGTAAATCACCCCCTTCATCGTACCGACAAAATGATCGGTGGTATCAAAATCGGTGATGAGGGTAATGATGGGCTTGCGCGCCAATGTTTTCTCCTGTCCTTTGCATCCCCTGGGGTGAGCCGTAGGGAAAGTAACGAAATCGCCCGATTGTTGTCAAGCGCGGCGGGCAATCAAAGCGCCGAAACGGCAACATGAGTCCCGTGCAAAACTGCGAATGCCATGGAGGGAATCAGTTGACCCTTTGCACGCGCGTAAGGTGCGTAAAGTCTCGATGCGCATCCAGCTCCACAGCGCGCAACAGCGCGCGGACCGCGTTATCAATCTCTCCCAGCTCCATGAAGCAAAACCCCAGCGCCTGATGAACGAAGGCATCATTGACCCGAAAGCCCAGAGCTTCTTCATAAGCCGCCTGGGCGCCGACCCAGTTTTTGAAGAGAATGCACTGGAAGCCGCGCTCGCACGCTGCCGCCCAGGGCTGAAGGTCGGGGGTGATTTCCATGGCCAGCGGCGTTTCGCGCTGCAAATCCCGCAATCGCCGCGCCGCTTCCGGTAAATTATCGCGGGCGGGGGAGTTTTCAAAGATGGCGACGGACAGAACCAGCTCCCGCAGGGAACGGTTCAAGTCTTCCATCGAGGGATTCTTCGAATAAAGCAATCCCAGCCCCGTGCGGTAATGCTCGCGACTCTCAATGAGCGACTCCACCTTCATCAAAAATTCTTCCGCCTTGGCGTGGTGCGGGTCCAAATCGAGCGCGCGGCGATAGCATGCCGCGGCACGGTCCAATTGGCCCAGGCTTCCGGAGGCATTGCCGAGCAGATAGTGGGAATCGGCATCCTGGGGCGCGGCCTGGACGGCGCGAGTCAGGGCCTCAAGCGCGTCGGTGGGCCGCTGAGTTTCGAGGTAGCACACGCCGAGCTGGCTCCAGGCGCGGGCGTTGGAGGAGTCTTCGACCACCAGACTTTCCAGCAGGCTGATGGCGGCGGGAAAATCCGCTTGGCCAACGGCTTCCAGCGCGCGCGCCAGCCGGTCTTCGGATTCAAGGTTCGTCACGAGGCCACCCATCCTGCTCGCTTACTTCCGAAAGATGTCGCGGAACTGCTGCAAACTGAGCGGCGGGGTTTGGGCCGTGCGCAGATTCTCCGCGACGTGCCCGCGGCGGCTCATTCCCACCAGCGCCGCGGAGATTCCCGGCGTGGAACGCACAAATTGAATGGCCCTTTGCGCGTCCTTTTCGAGGCTGGGAAACCACGCGTGAGTCTCCGGCGGCAGTCCCTCCGTCAGCCGCTGCTGAAGCAGGCTGGCGCTGGCGAAAACCAGCATTTTGTGGTCGCGCGCCACCTGCAAGATCGGCACGGCCTTGCCATCCACCCGCTGCGTCGGCAAAGAAACGGCTTCCGGCATGGCCAGATTGTAGGGAAGCTGAACCGCGCGGAAGTGATGTCCCTTGCCCCCCACTTCTTCCGCCAGCCGCAGCAACTCGGGGAGCGAAAGCGCTTCGCGCGAATCCGGCTGGACGCGATAACCATTCCACGTGGCCGTGCCGTAGCAGTGAATCTTGCCCTCAGACGCGGCTTTTTCCAGCGCTGACAAGGCCGCGCGCATCCGCCTCTGAAATTCCTGCCGGGCTACGTGCGACAACTGCGTCTCGGGATTATGCAGGAAATAAACGTCCAATGTTTCGACGCCCAGGTTTCGACGGCTCACTTCAATCTGGTTTTCGAGGTATTTCGGTGTCATTACGTGACAGCCGGCCACCACATCTTCAGGGCGGAACAGGCCGGCATCAATGAGCGTGCGCTGAAAATACTCGGAGGGATCCTCGGGCTCGCGGCCGTCAAAATTCAGGAAGCTACCCTTGGTCGCAATCAAAACTTCGTCACGCTGAACCTTCCCCGCGGAAAAGGCCTGCGACAGCGCCTGGCCGATGGCGCGCTCGCTGCGTTGATGGCGGTAATTCACGGCCGTGTCGATGACGTTGATTCCGCTCTCGAGAGCATCGGCGACCGCCTCGCGATAGAGCGCGTCAATCGCTGCGGTGGGGTCTCCCAGATAGGTGCCGATGCCGATGGAAGAAAGCCAAAGGCCCTGAAACTGGCGAAAATGGCCCGGCAACTTGGCCTCAAAGCGGCGGCGGTAGCGCTCCGTCCCATCGGAGGTGGCGTGGCCGGGTGTCAGCATGAACGGGGAATCCTCGATTGACAGTAACACGAAACTCGCAGTTCGAAACTTGATATTCACTCTTCTCCGCGAGTCTCGATTTTCGAATTCCGTCAGCGCGTCCACTCATTCCATTTGCGCCCGGACGATGAACAAGGGGACATTGCTTTCATGCCGAACCTTGGTGATGGTTGCGCCGTGAATCAGGTCGGCGATCAAGCGGTGTCCGTGTGTGGTCATGGCAATCAGGTCGCAGTGCTCGCCCTTCGCCGTTTTCAGGATGGCGCGCGCCGGCTCGCCGCTCTCATGGCGCGTCGTAACCTTCAACTTCTCAGCCATCAGCTCGGCGCTGACCTTCTCCAGGTACGCGCGGTCCTCCTCCATTTCCCGGGAGTCGGAGAGATTCAAATTTTCCTGCCACTGCGCCGCCCAGCCGGTGGAAACGTGCAGCAGAAGAATCTCCGCACCGGTCAAGCGCGCCAACTCCTTCACTTGCGGCAGAAGGTAGCCGTCCGCCTTGCTGTGGTCGAGAGCAACAAGAATCTTTTTGAACATAAGGAGTATTCAGTCCTCAGGTTTCAGTCATCAGCAACTGATAGCTGAAAACTGAGGACTTGATTCCTAATGAACCCAATCCCGAACCGAAATCACCATCAAGTATGCATTCAGGGCTGCGATGACCGCAGCCGTGGACCAGGCCAGAATTTTCAACCAGAGCGGATTGGCGAACTCTCCCATCTTGCGGCGGTCGCCGGTGAACTGCACGAGCGGCACCACGGCAAAAGACAGTTGCAGGCTCAATATCACCTGGCTCAGGATCAGCAGCTTGGCGGTTCCCGCCTGGCCGAAGAATACGACCGTCAGCACCGCAGGAATAATCGCCATCAAGCGCGTAATCAAACGTCGCAGCCAGGGCACCAAGCGCAGGTTCAGGAAGCCTTCCATCACGATCTGGCCGGCCAGTGTGCCCGTCAGAGTGGAATTCTGCCCCGAACAGAGCAGGGCCACGGCGAACAGAATGCTCGCCATGCTTGTTCCCAGCAGCGGAGTGAGGGTGTGATAGGCCTCCTGGATTTCCGCCACCTGGGTAAGCCCGGCTCGATAAAACGTCCCCGCCGCCATAATCAGAATTGCAGCATTAATCAGAAAGGCAAAGTTCAAAGCCAGGAAAGAATCCAGAAAGTTAAAGCGTATGGCGGTCCGAATACCCTCCCGTGTGCGGTCGATGGCGCGCGTCTGCACGAGCGAGGAGTGCAGATAGAGGTTGTGGGGCATCACCGTAGCACCCAGGATTCCGATGGAGATATAAAGCATCTCCGGATTGGTGAGAATTTGCGGGGTGGGAACAACGCCCCGGGCAATTCCCATAAAGTCAGGGCGCACCAGAAGAATTTCCACCAGGTAGCATCCGCCGATGATGCCGATCAGCGAAACCACCACCGCCTCGAGCCAGCGGAACCCCTTGTGCTGGAGATAGAGAATAGCCAGCACGTCAAGCGCCGTCAGGCACACGCCGATGAGCAGCGGGATGTGAAAAAGCAGATTGAGCGCGATGGCCGAGCCGATGACTTCCGCCAAGTCGCAAGCGGCGATGGCGATTTCGCATAGCACCCATAGAAAAATTGTGGTTCGCCGCGAATAATGCGCCTTGCAGGCCTGCGCCAGATCCATCTGCGTGGCGATTCCCAGCCGCGCGGCGAGCGCCTGCACCAGAATCGCCATCAAATTCGAAATCATCAGAACCGAAATGAGTTGATAGGCGAAGCGCGAACCGCCGGCAATGTCCGTGGCCCAATTGCCGGGGTCCATGTAACCGACCGCCACCAGAAATCCCGGGCCGGAGAAGGCCAGGACCTTGCGCCAGAATCCCGCCCCCTGCGGAAGCACAATGCTGCGATGCACCTCCGGCAGGGAAGGCGTTCCGACCGCAGCCGATTCCGGAACAACAGGGGCGTGGTCCATGGGAACAGTATACCGAAAATCCAAATACGCAAGTACTGGTGGCCAAATCTGCTAATGAGTGCTAATGAGTTGACAGGTCGCAGGGCTGGCCTTACTCTTGTTCGCATGGAAGTCCAACTCACTCCCGATCAGGAAGCTTTCATTCGCAAAGCTATCGCGAGCGGCCGCTATCCCAACGCGGAAGCCGCTGTTCGTGAAGCGATGGTGTCCTGGGAGGAGCGCGAGCGCCTGCGTCTCGAACTCCTGGCGGTACTCGACGAAGCAGAAGCCGATCTGCAATCGGGTCAGTTCACAGACTACACGGGTTCAACACTTCAGCGCTTATCGGGCGAACTAAAGCGAGAAGCCCGGATGATGCGTAAGCACCCCTGATCATGACTTATCGGCTGACCCGGCGCGCCCGAAGGGACGCACTCGAAATATGGCAGCACATCGCTCAAGACAGCGAGTCTGCTGCTGACCGATTCATCGATTTGCTTATTCACTACTTCGAAATCCTGGGAGAGAATCCCCGAGCAGGCAGACGCAGGGACGACCTGCGACGTGGCTATCGCAGCTTTCCAGTAGGCAATTACCTCATCTTCTACCGAATTGGGCGGCCAGGGGTGCGCATCATGAGCATCATACATGGCCGGCGTGATCTGCCCACACTATTCGGTCATTAGGTCATCAGGTCATTATGCTATCAAAGGCTATAGGAACCACCGCTACCTTAAAACTCGCATTCTAAAGCGGCCACTTCCAGTCGCGAATCTCAGGCATATCTTCGCCGACGCGGGCGATGTATTGCTTGTGCTCAATCAGCTTGGCGTGCAGCCGCTGCTTGGCGAGCGCCGCCTGATTCCGCAGCTTGGGCACGCGGTCGATCACGTCGCACGCCAGGTGATAGCGGTCGATATCGTTCATGACGGTCATATCGAAGGGCGTGGTGGTGGTTCCTTCCTCCTTGTAACCGCGCACGTGCAGGTTGGCGTGGTTGGTTCGCCGGTAAGTGAGCCGGTGGATCAGCCACGGATAGCCGTGGAAGGCAAAGACGATGGGCTTGTCCGTGGTAAAGAGCGAGTCGAAGTCGCGGTCAGCAAGCCCATGGGGATGCTCGCTGGCCGGCTGAAGGGTCATCAAGTCGACGACGTTGATGACGCGAATCTTCAGGTCAGGAATATCGTGCCGCAGCAGGGCGACGGCTGCCAGGGTTTCAAGCGTGGGCACGTCACCGGCGCAGGCCATCACCACGTCGGGTTCCGAGCCCTCGTCATTCGACGCCCAATTCCAGATGCCGATGCCCGACGTGCAGTGGGCAATCGCCGCGTCCATGGAGAGCCACTGCAGCTCAGGCTGTTTTCCCGCGACAATCACGTTCACGTAATGCCGGCTGCGCAGGCAGTGGTCGGTGACGGAGAG